>CANKGM010000070.1 GCA_947481355.1 Chitinophagaceae bacterium | reverse complement strand
TAAGCAGGTTTTGAAAGGCTATCTGGCTTAATATAAACTCTAATTACTCCTTTATTTTTTACTGGTTCTAACTTAAGCACATCATTATTGATGAGCATAACTTGCTTAAACTTAAGCTCTGTTATATTCATTGCATCCGGAGTTACACCCCTAAGTACTTGGTATCCGATAAGCATCACTGCTGCAACTACATAAATCCAATAAAAACTGAATTTAGGACCTTTCCCAGTCGGGTTGCCACTGCTATCTTTTTTACGCTTTAATCCTTGAAACGGACTTGATTTTTTATCATTGCTTTGCTCTTCCTGATTCATATTGGCCTCTTTATTAGAATTTTTTAACTGCTTTTTTTTCTTTGCTTGGCGCCTTTCCAACACTAGCTTTTTTTGGAGCTGTTTTAGGCTTTACTTCATCTATTTCTTCCTGTGCAACCCCATCGCTCCACATCTCTTCTAGTCGATAAAATTTACGGGTTTCAGCTAGAAATATATGTACAACAACGTTTACATAGTCCACTAATACCCATTGTGCAACTCCATTTCCTTCTCTTTTGTATGGAATTTCACCACACTCTTGTTTTACCATGACTTCAATCCAATCTGCAATGGCTCTTACTTGAACAGTTGAAGGAGCCTCACAAACAACAAAAAAATCAGAAACTGATTCTGAAATTTTCCTTAAATCTAGTGAAACAATATGCTCCCCTTTCTTATCCTGAATTGACTTGATGATAACCTTAAGTAATTTGCTGTTTCGGGTTAATCGGGTAATTTTCTTTTGCGGTTCAGCTACTGCAGATTGTGATGCCAAATGATTTTTTTTTATTGCTAGCGGGTTTTAAAATCAGGTCTCTCCGGTGTCAACACGTGAAACTTAAACACTCCGGGGTAAGATGAAATTTTTCTTATTTATCTTGCCCAAAAATACGGATTAATTTCAATCCTTCCTCATGGCCCACATCGGAGACCCTTTAGTCATATTATCAACTGTTGAGAGTACCAATAACCATGCCATGAAACGACTCAAAGACGGGAAAATTGCTCATGGTACAACATTTTTTGCTCTCGAGCAAACTCAGGGAAAGGGTCAGCGAGCTAAACGCTGGGAAAGTAAAAAGGGCGAAAACATCACTATGAGCGTAGTAGCTGATTGTACAAACCTCCAAATACAGCATCAAACTCAACTTTCTATGGCAGTGGCGCTCGCATGCTACGCCATGCTAAAAAATTATGTAGGTGAAGATGTAACCATAAAATGGCCCAATGATTTGTATTGGGGTGACAGAAAGGCAGGGGGCATATTGATCGAAAATGTATTTTTAGGTCAAAATTGGGAAACGGCGATTATAGGGATTGGAATTAATATCAATCAGACTGAATTTGAGGTGATGGAGCGGATCCCAGTTTCTCTAAAACAAATCACCGGTAAACAATTCAACCCCATTGATTTGGCGAACGAAATATGCCGAGAATTAGAAATTATATTCTCTCATTTAGGAAAACCTTCATTCAACCAGTTTCATGATAAATTTAATGCTGCTCTATATAAAAGAGATCAATTCGTTAAGTTCAAAGAAGGAAATATACAATTTGAAGCCAAGATCAAAAGGGTTACAGAATCAGGCCATTTAGTAATTCAACAGGGTATTGAAAGAGAAATAACATTAGGAGAATTAGAATGGATGAGTTAATCTCACCCCTCAAAACCTGCAGCTATTTCATCTGCATGAACCTTCACCTTGGGCTTTGCAATTACCTTAACCACTACACCCTTCTCATCAATCAAAAATGTTTTCCTGAAAACACCCATGTATTTATTGCCATAAAGCGATTTCTCACCCCATACACCATATTTTTCAACAAGACTCTTGTCTGTATCAGCAATAATTTGAAATGGAAGTTTATGGTTTGCTATAAACTTTAAATGCGATTTTTCATCATCCGGACTCACCCCTACCACAACAATCCCCTTTTTAGCAAGAGCCTTAAACCCGTCCCTAAGATTGCATGCTTGAACCGTACAGGTGCTTGTACTGTCTTTGGGGTAAAAATAAAGTGCTAGCTTTTTCCCCTTAAAATCAGAAAGCTTAATCTTTTGTCCGTTTTGGTCTACTGCGCTGAACGCAGGGGCTTTCATGCCCTCTGTGATTTCTGCCATAAATTATTTTTTAACGTGAAAGAATCCATTCTTTACTACTCATGTTGCCTACTTCATCATAAACAACAACGGATAATTTATGTTCACCAATTGGAAAATGTTCGTCAGGATAATAAAAAAAACGATTTCCTACAGGCTGAAAAAGCAACCATTGCCCATCTAAAGTAGCCTTAAAACCCTTTATGTTTTTGTTATTGTCAGCAATATCGATGGTAATGCGTGAACTTCCTGAAAGCTTTTCTCCAGAATAAATATTTGAAGTAATTACAGGAGGAATTCGATCCTCCAACAATTGAAATGTGCCTAATTCACGGAAGCTTGCAGTATAAAATTCCTTTTCTAGAGTCGCTTTATTTACTTCTACCTTACCAAGACGAGTTCGCCTGACCAACACTTTATTCGGATCAATATCAGTATTATTTCTATTGGGCTTGATGCTAACACTATAATAGCTATGTACTGGTATATCTTCACTAGCCACCTTATACGTTAAAGAAATCAAATCTTCTGCATTAGCATCGACTACAGAATACTTGAAACGAAAGCTATCATAAAAAGCATCCTCATTAAAAACAAAGCGAATCATGTCGTCCTCCACAACATTCACATTCCCTGGAATCATTTTCTGCCCTTCTACTGCAGTTTCAGCTTGCTTTAATTCGCTGCCCAGAAGTTGGAATCTGGCGGTGGACATATTGCCATAAGCGTCATATACTTTCAACATATAAACAGCAGGTGATTTGTTTATTATAACCGAAGATGGCGCTGCTTTTGGCTTGTAAAGTCTAAGCCCATAATTGATTGGAGGAAAAAGCATTTGAAAATATGCCCCCCCTTTAGACCGTGTAGTGAAATCGATATGACCATTTAGGTACCTCGTTTTATCATACCCAATATCTTCCATCTCAAATGAACTAATCAATTTGTCTTCATGAAACAATTCAGTTTTAAAAACTCCATACTGGTTAGACACACCATTCATCCGATCAATGGCAAATAGCCCAATGAATACGTCTGTAAAAGGAAGAGAAATCAAACCAGGAATTTTATATGAATTCCCAACCTTAACCAATGAAACTACTTTAGGCACTTGCTCATAAATACTTTTAGCTCGGTTGTAAAAAGCGAGTTTAAGTAATGACGGTGCAATATCATCAATAATTGGAAACTTAAACTTGAGTGGATTGTAGCAGTTTTCTGTTTTGGTATCTCGAATTTCAAAATGCACATGTGGACCCTGAGATGCTCCTGTATTGCCGCTATATCCAATCAATTGGCCTTTTTGTATAGGGAATACCTCTTCTGAAATATTCAAATCGATGGCCCAAGTACTTGAATCATATTGTCGAGCCTTTAAGTAAAGCTCGGCCTCAGATATAAATCGATTCATATGAGCATAAAGAGTCGTGAGTCCATTCGGATGATTGAGGTACAAAGCCCTTCCAAAACCACCTTGCTCAATTTTAATTCTAGCAATATACCCATCGGCAGGGGCATAAACAGGCAGATTTTCCCTAGAATCAGTAGACAAATCAAGTCCCATATGAAAATGATTCGGACGCATTTCTCCAAAATTAGCATTGAGCTTTGGTTTGATTTCAAGCGGATATGAAAAAAAGGTTGGGTCTACCTTAAGCTGAGCATTGAGTTGAGCGACAACCAAAAGAGCAAGTACAACAAAAAATACACGACAACATTTCATCGAACAAAACTAAGTCGCACCAAATAGACTATCAACCTTAATTTCCCACATTATGAAACTTTGAATGAACAATTATCCATTAAAAAAAATGCGGACAAGTACTTTGCAGAATCTTTTTTTAAAAAAGAGGCAAAATAATTACAACCCCATACAACATTTCACATAAATAAATTGTCTACTAATAGTAACAATGAGTATATGCAAAAAATCTTCAAAACCATATTAATGGCATCAGCATTTTTATTCTCCTTCTTCGGCGTAATGAAGAAAAAAAATAACTCAAAACTAAATGATGCTATAAGGTTGCCGGAATTAGACCGAAAAATGATTGTGGAAGACTTTGAAATAGCTGCTTTTCACAATCAAGCTTGATTGTCCACCAACTTTCAACACATTTTAAAACTTCCCCGATTTCATAAATTATTCCTTTAAATAATACCTCACTTCACTTACATTTGCACTCCGGGAACCTCCCGGTTTTTTTATGCCCTTAACTCATTAAATCTAGACAATCTCATGCCACTAGACACTTCTATAAAATCAGTGCTCATTATCGGTTCAGGCCCAATTGTCATTGGTCAAGCCTGCGAATTTGACTACTCTGGTTCTCAAGCAGCGCGAAGCATACGAGAAGAAGGAATTAAGGTGATCCTTATTAATTCCAACCCTGCTACGATCATGACTGATCCTATGATGGCTGATCGAGTCTATTTATTACCTCTAACGGCAGAAAGTATAGAACAAATTCTGCAAGAAAACGATATAGACGCTGTACTGCCAACCATGGGAGGTCAGACCGCCCTGAACCTAGCCAAAGAAGCAGAGGAGTTGGGGATATGGGAAAAATATAATGTACGACTCATCGGTGTTGATATTAAAGCAATAGATAAAGCTGAGGACAGGGAAAAATTCAGGCAGTGGATGATTGCATTGGGCGTTCCGGTTGCCACAGCCAAAACAGCAAATTCATTCTTGGAGGGGAAAGAATTTGCACAAGAAATCGGCTTCCCATTGGTAATACGCCCTTCCTTTACCTTAGGCGGAACTGGCGGCGGATTTGTAATGAGTAAGGAATATTTAGATGAAGCGCTAAATCGTGGATTATCTGCGTCTCCAATTCATGAGGTACTTGTTGAAGAAGCGGTCTTGGGATGGAAAGAATATGAATTGGAATTATTACGCGACTCAAAAGACAATGTTGCCATTATATGTACCGTTGAGAATTTTGATCCAATGGGCGTTCATACCGGAGACTCAATCACTGTTGCACCGGCAATGACATTAAGCGATACTGCTTTTCAGTTGATGAGGAATACGGCCATCATGATGATGCGCGACCTTGGTAACTTTGCTGGCGGATGTAATGTTCAGTTTGCACTAAATCCTGAAACAGAAGAAATCATAGCGATTGAAATTAATCCTCGGGTAAGTCGTTCTTCAGCACTAGCCTCAAAAGCAACAGGATACCCTATTGCAAAAATAGCAGCAAAACTTGCCCTTGGTTTTTCCTTGGATGAACTTAAAAACCAAATCACCAAAACAACCTCTGCATTCTTTGAACCTGCTCTAGACTATGTTATCGTTAAGGTTCCAAGATGGAACTTCGATAAATTCAAGGGAGCCAATGATACACTCGGCTTACAAATGAAGTCTGTGGGAGAAGTAATGGCGATAGGAAGGAGTTTCACAGAAGCCATCCAAAAAGCATGTCAGAGTTTAGAAAATAACGCAATAGGGCTAGGCTATTACGGCAAGAGTTTAATGCATGCCGATGAAATTGTAGAATACCTCAAAACTCCGAAGTGGGACAGAATATTCCGAATCAAGGATGCACTCATGCTTGGCATTAGTGTAAAAACCATTTGCCAAGCAACTCGCATTGATAGATGGTTTATTTATGAGATCCAGAAAATTGTTGATATCGAAAAAGAAATTGCTAAATACAAATTAGAAAGTTTACCAATTGATCTGATTAAAAAAGCAAAACAACATGGTTTCAGTGATGAACAGATTTGTAAGATCATGCAAGATGGTAGCGAAGATGCCCTTTATGAAAAAAGGAAAGCAGCTGGGATAAGACGTGTATACAAAATGGTAGATACGTGTTCTGCTGAATTTGAAGCCAAAACACCTTACTTCTACAGTAGTTTTGAAAATCAAGGCACAAATGAAAGTAAGGTTAGTGATAAAAAGAAAATAGTTGTACTCGGATCAGGACCGAACAGAATCGGACAAGGTATTGAATTCGATTATTGTTGTGTGCATGGTCTACTTGCCATAAAAGAATGTGGATTTGAAGCCATCATGGTAAACTGTAACCCAGAAACTGTTTCAACTGACTTTGACGTTGCAGATAAATTATACTTTGAACCAGTATTTTGGGAACACCTTTGGGAAATCATTGAACACGAAAAACCAGAAGGTGTAATTGTTCAGTTAGGCGGACAAACAGCATTAAAATTGGCTGAAAAACTGCATAACAAAGGAATAAAAATCATCGGTACTTCATACGACAACATGGATATCGCTGAAGATCGTGGACGCTTCAGCGACATGCTGAAAAGCCTTGAAATTCCTTACCCAAATTACGGCACTGCATTTAATGTTGATGAAGCTGTTGAAGTGGCTAAACAAGTTGGCTTCCCAGTATTGGTTAGGCCATCTTATGTGTTGGGTGGACAAAGAATGCGTATTGTAATTAATGATGATGAATTGGAACAAGCAGTTGTAAGCCTTCTTAAACATCTCCCAGACAACAAAATACTTATCGACCATTTCTTAGACAGATGCCAAGAGGCAGAGATAGATGGTATTTTTGACGGAACAAACTTCCATGTCATGGGAGTTATGGAACATATTGAGCCAGCGGGTATACATAGTGGAGATAGTAATGCTGTACTTCCAGCATTCAACCTTACCCCACTGGAAGTTACTACCATGGAATTCTATGCAGAAAAGATTGCCAGAGCACTAAACATCAAAGGTCTTATAAACATACAATTTGCCATCAAAGCTGGACAAGTGTTTGTTATCGAAGCAAACCCAAGGGCGTCAAGAACTACTCCATTCATTGCCAAAGCATATCAAATACCTTATTTAAATATTGCTACAAAAGTCATGATGGGCACACATAAAATCACTGATTTCACCTACGAGAAAAAGCTTGAAGGATTTGCCATCAAAGAACCTGTTTTCAGCTTTGATAAATTCCCTGGAGTAAATAAAGAACTCGGTCCAGAAATGAAATCAACTGGTGAAGCCATTCGATTTATTAAAGACCTCAGAGACCCTTATTTCAGGACATTATACAAGGAAAGAAGTATGCACCTTAGTAAATAAGATTAACATTCTTATTTACCCTTTCATTTCTATCAAACTTACCTTTGCTTAATGAGTAAGATCATCAAGGCGTTTACGCTAGTTAATATTTTTTTGATAGCAGTGAATTCGATTCACGCTCAATCAAAAGAGATGCACGGCGTAATTCGTGACATGCATTCTGATGAGCAAATCCCTTTTGCTACGGTTAAATTTCAAAGAAGCACCATTGCGAAACTCAGTGACTCAGCTGGTAACTTTACGTTTCACCTCAGCAGATGGCCTTCTGATACACTTTTGATAAGCTATGCAGGATTTGAAGACAATTATACTCTTATAGACACCACACAAAGCAAGCTTGAACTTCAAATAAAAATGGAGCGAAAAAGAAATGCATACGAAGTGGTAGTGAAAAGCAAAGTAGGCAAAGGACTACTTCTGTGGAGACGCATAATTAAACACAAAGAAGACAATGATATCAGCAACTTTGACAGCTACTCTTATGAGGCATACAATAAACTAGAGCTTGACCTAAATCATGTGAATGTAGAAAAAATGCAAAAAGGCATTTTGCCACCAAAGCCCTTTAAATTCATCCTTAACAATATTGATACCGTTTCTGAGGCCTCTCCCATTTTACCAATCTACATGACAGAGAGCATTTCAGATTACTACAAACAAAAAGAGCCCCACAAAACGATTGAAAAAATAAAAGCCAGTAAAACAATCGGACTCAAAAATGAAAGTGTAACCAAATTTCTTGGCGGGACCTATCAAAATATTAATGTATATAAAAACTTTATTCCCGTCTTCGACAAACTATACGTAAGCCCGATTAGTAATGATGGAGATCTTTATTATCACTACAAAGTACCAGATACCCAATTTATAGGAGGAAAGAAATTTTTTCATTTATTATTCTTCCCTAAAAGAAAAGGAGAAAGCACCTTCCAAGGAGATGCATGGATAGCAGATTCAAGCTATGCCATTCAAAAGATGAATTTGCAAGTTTCCCCTGGATCAAATATTAATTTTGTAGACAAGCTAAGTTTAGTTCAAGAGTTCGGACTGATTAACGATACTACCTGGTTTTTAATAAAAGATAAATTCATTGCAGATCTCATTGTAACTGGAAAAAAAAACCTGAGCTTAATAGGTCGTAAAACAACCACCTATAAAAATATAAACATCAACGCTGACAGCCTTCCAATTTCTTTTTCAGCAGATATTAGAAATGATAAGCGAAAGGAAATTATCAATATAGCAGAAGACGCACTTGATAAAACAGAAAGTTTCTGGACAAAGAGCAGACATGATACACTGAACAGAAACGAAAGTAACATCTACAAAATGGCAGACACTTTATTGAAAATGCCAGCATTTGAACGATATTCAGAATGGATAAAATTCATTGGTACTGGATATCGCTATGTTAAAAATTACGAAATAGGTCCCTGGATG
>CANKGM010000069.1 GCA_947481355.1 Chitinophagaceae bacterium | reverse complement strand
TTTTCAATCGATTAACAATCATTAAACCGGGATAAGTAAATAACCCAACTATAGCATACAGTGCCTTCCTAACTAGTTTAGATTGCTTTAAGGAATTATAAAACATAGAGTTAAGATAGCGATTAATAGAACAAAAAAGACTTACGCACTATGGATACTAATTAAAAAATTCACCCGTAATTCTTTCAAGGGAATGCTCGATATTTGCATGAATAAAAAAATCATGGCACTTACTACCGCAATATTTGATATGGATGGGCTGATCATAGACTCTGAACCATTATGGTACGAAGCTGCTATTGAGGTGATGAATGAGTTCAATATATCAATTGACCAAGAAGCATACAATACTACAACAGGACTTCGAACAAAAGAATTCTTGCATCATTGGTTTAGCATGCACAATATCGACCTTGGTGAAGTTGATTATTATGAGAAAAAAATCACCGACATCGTCATTTCAAAAGTAAAAGAAACTGGAACAACCATGGATGGCGTTCACCATGCACTGCAATTGATAAAAGACCATCGAATCAAAATTGGCCTGGCTAGTTCTTCGCCAATGGCATTAATTGAAACAGTACTTTCAAAAACAGGATTAACGGATGTATTCGCCATTACCACTTCAGCGGAACATCTACCGTACGGCAAACCTCATCCACAAGTATATTTAGATTGTGCTCAATCGCTTGGCAGCGAACCAACATCATGCTTCTGTTTGGAAGACTCATTTAACGGTATGTTAGCTGCAAAATCAGCTAGAATGAAATGCATTGTTGTACCGCACCCTGCACAGTTTAATGAAGGCAGATGGCAAGCTGCAGACCTTAGCTTGAATTCATTAACAATGCTTACGAGTAAGAACTTAGCAGATTTAACTAAATAAAAAAGGTCCTGCAATACTGCAGGACCTTGATATGTTTTGCAAGAAGAATTATTTAGATTCTTCTCCGCCTTCCATTTTTTTCTTGAGTTCAGCAAGTACTCCAAGATCTCCAAGAGTTGTTTTTTCAACCTTCCCCTGAATGTCCTTAACAGCTTTTTTAGTTTTAGCTGCATCGGCTTTTTTCTCTTTTACTACTGCTTCTTTCTCTTCAGCAATCACTTGTTCCCAAATGCGTGCGTGGCTTAAAACAATTCGCTTTTCATTGCGATCGAATTCGATCACCATGAATTGAATTGTCTCATCTGCTCCTACTGTTTTACCATCTTCTTTTGCAAGATGACGAGCAGGGGCAAAGCCTTCAAGACCATAAGGAAGCTGAACTACAGCGCCTTTATCATCTTTTTTCACAACTGTTCCTTCGTGAATTGAACCGATAGCGAAAGTTTCCTGAAGTGAATTCCAAGGATCTTCCTCAAGCTGCTTGTGACCAAGCTGAAGCTTACGGTTTTCCTTGTCGATATTCAAAATCATCACATCGATTTGGCTACCAGATTTTACAAATTCAGTAGGGTGGTTAAATCGCTTCAACCAGCTTAGATCACTAATGTGAATCATTCCACCAATTCCAGATTCTAGTTCAACAAACACACCATACGGAGTGATGTTTTTAACTAAACCTGCATGGCGGCTGCCTACAGGGAATTTATCTTCAATGATGCTCCAAGGATCAGAAGTGAGTTGCTTAATAGACAAACTCATTTTCCTGCTATCCTTATCAAGTGTAACTACTTTCGCTTCGTACTCATCACCTAGTTTGAAAAACTCTTTTGCATTTACTGGCGTATTTGCCCAAGTTATTTCACTTACGTGAACAAGTCCTTCTACTCCAGGTGTGATTTCTAAGAACGCACCATAATCTTCGATGTTAACTACTTTACCTTTTACGGTTGCATTTTCTTCAATGTCTGTAGAAAGTGTATCCCAAGGATGAGGAGTTAATTGCTTAAGACCAAGGCTGATTCTGCGTTTCTCGTCATCAAAGTCAAGAACCACCACATTAAGTTTTTGATCAAGCTTAAGCACTTCAGTAGGATGATTAATACGACCCCAGCTGATGTCTGTAATATAGAGTAGACCATCAACACCACCAAGATCAAGGAATGCTCCAAAGTCTGTGATGTTTTTGATAGTACCCTCAAGTACTTGTCCTTTTTCAAGTTTACCCATGATCTCAGCACGTTGTGCTTCGATATCGCTTTCAATAAGCGCTTTGTGAGAAACAACTGCATTCTTAATGGTCTCATTAACTTTAACCACTTTGAATTCCATTGTCTTGCCTACAAATTGGTCATAGTCCGTTACAGGCTTAACATCAATTTGAGATCCAGGTAAGAATGTTTCCATACCCATGATGTCAACGATAAGTCCACCTTTAGTTTTGCTTGTAACAAAACCAGTAACTACTTCACCAGACTTGTGCATTTCTACAATACGCTCCCATGCACGAGAAATACGGGCTTGCTTACGACTAAGATGTAGATGTCCTTCTCTGTCTTCTTTTTCTACTACCATCACCTCTACGACATCTCCTGTCTTAATACCATGCAAATCCCTGAACTCATTTAATGAAATAAGTCCATCGCTCTTAAAACCGATGTTAATTACAACATCTGTTTTGGTTAGGCCTACTACAATACCTTGAACCATCTCACCATCGGTGATTTGTTTGAAAGTACCTTCGTAAACGGCATCGTACTTTTGTTGCTCTTCGTTGTTGTAACGGGCAACATTTCTCTTGTCAATGCTCCAATCGAAATCATCGTGTGCGGAAACAGTTGACGGGTTAACTAGTGTGTTGTTTTCTTCCACTATTAAATTCCTCCTTTTGTTTAAATTTCAGCACTGTTTTGTCAGGCTGATTTGGGGACGGCAAAGGTAATGGAATTATGCAATTCTTGCGAAAAATTAGTGAATTTTTGGACGAAAAGTAGCCCAAAATACAGGCCAAAATGCTTATTGGGCCATATTTCTCAGCGCCAAAGTCAGTTTATCTAACTCCTTTAATGAAGTATAGACATTAGGTGTAATTCGAACACCATGAATGTTTTGCCAATTTATCCCTACAGTATGTATTTTATACTTAGTAAATAGTTCGCCAGAGACCTCTTCTGGCTTCTTTCCATCTATTGAAATATTGGCAATAGCGCAAGACATTTCTGGTGCATTTGACTGAAGAAATGAAACGCGAGGCAGCCCTTTTAACTGATCAACCCAATAATTTTTCAGAAAACGAAGGCGCGCTTCTTTCCTTTTTGCACCAATCATTTCATGAAAATCTACAGCTGCGCCAATAGCCATCTCAGAAGCAAAGGAGCGTGTGCCCAATGATTCAAACTTTCTGATATCGGTACCATCTGGCTCATTGTTCGAAAGAAGTGCCCAAACTTTGTTAATCTTATCTTTCTTAACATACATTAATCCACTGCCAAAAGGTGCCCCCATCCACTTATGTAGTGATGTTGCAAAGTAGTCGCAACCCAAATCAGGAATCGAAAAATCAAAATGAGCTAATGTATGTGCCCCATCGCATATCACCTCTATACCTTGAGTATGAGCGACATCTGCGATCTTACGCACAGGCATAATTTGACCAGTCCAATTGATAAGATGAGTTATCATCACAACTTTAGTACGGTCCGTAAATGATTTGGTATAAAAATTAACAATATCATGCTCATGCTCTATGGGCAAAGGCAAGTCAACCCAAACCAATTTGATTCCGTCCCGCTTCTCTCGCTGCTTCCAAGCATTGATCATATTTGGATAATCTTGATGAGTCAAGACCACTTCATCACCTGCTTTAAGATTCAACCCGAAAATGATGGTATTTAATCCTTCAGTTGCATTTCGATTAATTGCAATTTCTTCTTTATCACAACCACAAACCGCAGCAAGTTTTTCCCTTAACGGCTCACGTCCTTGATCAAGAATTTGCCACATGAAATATGACGGGCCTTCATTACAATATTGATAGTTGCGAATATGGGCGTCTTGCACCACTTTGGGTTGGGGCGAAACACCTCCATTATTTAAATTTATAATCGTTGGGCTTACCGTATAGGCTTCGCGAATCCATCCCCAAAAATCTTCATCCTTTGCATATGTATTAGGGTCATGCATGCCTTTAGCAGAACGCTGTAGAGCATCTGCTGCAAACACAGGATTAGCTGCATGAAGAAATGGCAAACCTGTCATTGCCCCAGAAAAAATACGTATAAAATTACGACGGGATTTATTGGTCATTCAATTTAATTTAGTTCACCCACAAAGTTGACTTTGTCAAGTTATGAAAAAAATCACCTTGGCCAATACTAACTTTCGACTGATGTCATTTTTGTCGTAATGTCTTCTGCAACGATCCAACCGCTAGACCATGCATGTTGAAAATTATACCCCCCGGTTATGCCATCAACATTCAGCACCTCTCCGGAAAAATACAATCCTGGAATTAATTTACTTTCTAATGTCGCCTGATGTATTGCGTCGACCTTTACTCCTCCTGCAGTCACAAACTCTTCTTTGAATGTAGTTTTTCCTTTTACATTATACACGTCGTTACAAATATGTTTTGCCAATAAATTACTCGCAGCTGATGGTATATTGGCCCAGCTCGTATCGGGTTTTATGGCAGACTTCTCCAGTAAATAATTCCATAAGCGGCCTGGAATATCAAATGGATTCTTATTCCCAACCAACTGACGGGCTATTTCAATACGCTTTGTTTTAATCAATTCTAACATAGTACTCTCATGAAACTCAGGCGCCCAATTAACACTAACTTCAAATGTGTAATCAAGTTCATGTAATTCCTTTGCGGCCCGAGAAGACATTTTTAATACAGCTGGTCCGCTCAACCCCCAATGGGTAATCAATACTGGCCCACGCTCTTGAAGTTTAAGCGTTGGAATTTTCACGATTGTATCTGCACTAGCTACACCCATAAGTTGATGCAGCTTATTGTCGAGAATGTTAAATGTAAAAAGAGAAGGGACCGGAGGCTCAATATCTATGCCTAGTTCCTTCAACCAATCAAATCCGGCTTCTTTTGAAAATCCGCCTGTAGCTATGCAAATAAAATCAGCATGTATTTTTTCTGCCGCATCCATGCCATGTTTCACTTCCAATAAAAAACCTGACTCCAATTTATTAATATGAAGAACTTCGTGTTGCATTCGAATATCCACATTATATTTTTCTGCTTCTTGCATCAAACAATCTATGATTGACTGTGACTTATCAGATTCAGGAAACATTCTACCATCAGACTCCACTTTCAATTGAACTCCTCTAATCAAAAACCAATTTTGAGTATCCTGACTCGAAAATCGATACAATGATTTTTTCATGAAATTTTTTCCGCGTGGATAGGCATCAATCATATCGTTGACTGCTTCAGAATAATGTGTCACATTACAACGACCACCACCACTAACTTTGACTTTGGAAAGCAACTTGTTTGTTTTTTCTAATATCAGTACATCAAGTTCAGGATTCTGCTGTGCCGCATTAACAGCACAGAAAAAGCCAGAAGCCCCACCACCAACTACAATTAATTTTTTCCTATTGCTCATGATAATCTCTAGATCAATATATCAATCTTAATTAATTGATAATGGTATTAAAAAAATATAATATTCAAATGCTATTCAAAAGTCGCAAATAGAATAAATATAGTACCCTTAAAGTTATAATTGTGAAATCAGGTGAAAAAATTCAACTTTGATTAGTAATCCCCAACTAAATGGCTATTGGATTTCTCATTCAACATGATTTGATCAAAGTTTGAAAGCACATCGGCCTTCCCTTTTTTGATGCATATAGTGTGCTCGTAATGAGCTGAAAACTTACTGTCTTTAGTTCTTACTGTCCAACCATCCTCATCATAAAACACATCTTTTGTGCCAAGATTTATCATGGGCTCTATTGCAATAACCATCCCCTCTTTCAGTTTTGGACCAGTTCCCTTTTTCCCAAAATTGGGCACTTGAGGATCTTCATGCAATTGACGACCTAATCCATGTCCAACCAATTCACGCACAACACCAAGATGATGTTTCAATTCAGCAAAATCTTGAATAGCAAATGATATATCACCTACGCGATTACCAACATGTGCTTTATCTATTCCTAGTAATAATGATGTTCTGGTAACTTGCATCAATAACTTATGCTCATCAGCAATAGGAGCTACTCCGAAGGTGTAAGCGCTATCACCATGAAATCCATTTTTGTAAACACCAACATCTATTGACACCAAGTCACCTTCTCTGATTTCTTTGTTTGTAGGAAACCCATGCACAACTGCATCGTTTACAGAAATACACGTTGCAAAAGGATATCCTTTATAATTCTTGAAAGAAGGAACTGCTTTTTGATCGAGGATGAATTCCTCAGCTCGTTGATTTAGTGCTAATGTTGTAATACCTGGCTTAAGAATTGATGCAAGCTCAGCTAAGGTTTGACTGACCAAGAGTGCACTCTCGCGGATTAATTCGATCTCCGCAGCATTCTTAAGTTGAACCATATTAAATAGAGGATGTAGTTGCGCCTTGTCTTCCTTGAATTCTTCCACCAGACATCAAGCCATCATACTGACGCATCAATAGATGTGTTTCAATTTGCTGTAACGTATCAAGTATAACACCTACCATAATAAGTAACGATGTTCCACCGAAGAAAGAAGCAAATGATTGCGTGATGCCAAATTGCTGTGCGATACCTGGAAGGATACCGATACAGGCCAAGAATATAGCGCCTGGTAACGTAATGCGATCCATTACTTGTCCAATATAATCAGCTGTAGCTTGTCCAGGTTTAACCCCAGGAATGAAACCATTATTTTGCTTCAAATTATCAGCCATTTGCTTTGGGTTGAAAATCAAAGCGGTATATAAGAAAGTAAATGCAATAACCATGATACTGTATATCATCATATACCAGAAGCTACTTGGATTATTAAAAATCCTAGCGATCCCTTTTCCTGACTCAAGATTAGTGAAAGAAAACAAAGTAGGTAAGAACATGATAGCTTGAGCAAAAATGATAGGCATTACACCAGATGCATTCACTTTTAATGGCAGAAACTGACGAGCACCAGCTAGAGATTTACTTCCGACCAATTGCTTTGCATAACTAATAGGAACTCTTCTAACACCTTGTACAAGTAATATTAAACCAAGTATTATAGTGATAAGAAATGCAATTTCAATCAAGAATAAAAGTAAGCCGCCGCCACCTCTAGTTTGCTTTGCCGCCAATTCACCTATAAATGATTTTGGCAAACGAGCTAAAATACCAACCATGATAATGATTGAAGTTCCGTTTCCAAGACCTTTATCTTGAATTTTCTCACCTAACCACATTACAAATAAAGTTCCAGCTGTTAAAACAACTACAGTCGATAACCAAAAGAATGGTTGATACGATTCAATCAAGGCATCTCTGCTTACATTTTTTAAATAAGCAACATAAGCTGCAGCTTGAAATACTGTAACGATTGCAGTTAAGTATCTAGTCCATTGATTTATTTTCTTTCTTCCACTATCTCCTTCCTTCTGCACTTTTTGCATTTGTGGAACCAAAATGGTCATCAACTGCATGAAAATAGATGCAGAAATATAGGGCATTATACCTAAGGCAAAAATAGAGGCACTTGAGAATGATCCACCGGCAAATGTATCAAAAAGACTAAGTAGTCCTTTCTTGGCACTCACAAGATCCAACTTATTAGGATCGATACCAGGTAGTGGGACGTGGGAACCAACACGGTATACGAGTATCAATAGAAGAGTAATAATGATTTTGCTTTTCAGCTCATCTATACTCCAGATATTTTTGATTGTATGTAGAAATTTCTTCACGTGAATTTTTTTTGCCCGTTAACTAAGGTAACAACTAGTCGTTGTTAAATATCGGAAATTATTTGATGATTTCAACAGTTCCACCTGCTGCTTCAATAACAGACTTTGCTTTTTCACTTATAGCATTTACTTTAAAAGCAACTTTTGAAGTAATTGCGCCGTTTCCAAGAATCTTAACTTTGTCAGTGCGGCTAATCAATCCGTTGATATAAAGGTTCTCCATGTTGAAATCAGAGATGCCATATTTCTCAACTAATGTTTCAACCTGTCCTAAGTTGAACACTTTGTATTCTACTCTATTGATATTTTTAAATCCTACTTTAGGAATACGACGCTGAATCGGCATTTGTCCACCTTCACTTGCGCGCTTGCTTTTGAAACCACTACGACTTTGATGTCCTTTATTACCTTTTGTTGAAGTACCACCTTTACCAGATGCTTCACCTCTACCTAATCTTTTTTCTTTTTTAGTTGCGCCTTTTGCAGGTCTTAATGTATGTAATTTCATGTTTACTCTTTTTACTCAACGCAGTCCCCTAAGACCACTCGTATTAAATATAGATAACAGCTTACAGGGATTGCTGCTAGATTTCTTCAACTTTAATTAAATGATTCACTTTTCTTACCATTCCCAAAATTTGTGGGGTGGCCTCAACTTCTACTGTAGCGTGAAGTTTGCCCAATCCAAGTGCTTGCATCGTACGCTTTTGGCGTTCAGGACGATCAATAACACTTTTCACTTTTGTAATTTTTAGCTTTTTCATACTTAAACCCCGGGGGGATTTTTAAGGTGATTATTTTTTAAGCCGACTAAATTATATTAGCCGTTAAATACTTTCTTAAGTCCTATTGTCCTTGTTTTTGCAACATGAATTGGTTCACGTAATAAAGCAAGTGCTTTAAAAGTAGCTTTTACCACATTATGAGGATTAGCTGAACCAAGTGATTTTGCAAGAACG
>CANKGM010000068.1 GCA_947481355.1 Chitinophagaceae bacterium | reverse complement strand
TAGGCTAGCAATCTCATCTAATAAATCCCCTGTACCACTACCCGAAATAGATGAAAGAAAGAAAGTGTTTTTAAAACCAAGTCCATAAAATTCAGTAGCCGATAACATCCTTTCATTATTGTCCACTTTATTCACTACCAAAAAAACTGGTTTTTTTGATTTGCGAAGAAGCTTTGCCATAGCCTCATCAAGATGTGTGATACCGGTTGTAACATCACACATAAAAACAATGGCATTAGCTTCTTCGACAGCTATTACCACTTGCTTTCGGATCTCTCTCTCAAAAACATCATCGCTATCTGGCACGAAACCACCAGTATCAATGACATTGAATGACTTACCATTCCATTCGCTAATACCATATTGTCTATCGCGTGTAACGCCAGAAGTATCTTCTACAATAGCCTTTCTTTCCTCTAACAGCCTGTTAAAAAAAGTACTCTTCCCAACATTTGGTCGCCCTACTATCGCTAATGTAAACCCACTCATTGTATTCTATTAAATTCTTTACGTATCAATATTGAAATAAAATCTTACTTATCATTTTTATTATATAGAAGCTCGTTTTTAAAAACCTTATTGGGCATACCCATATTCTTTGAGATACAAATCATTATTTCGCCAATTTGCACGAACCTTGATGTATAACTGTAAGAATATTTTTCTTCCCAAAAATGATTCCAACGAAATCCGAGATTCTGTCCCCAGTTTCTTTATCATTAAACCACCTTGCCCTAATAAAATTGCTTTCTGAGATTCCCTTTGAACGATGATATCTGCAGTAATTTTAATTAAGGTATTTTTTTCTTCAAACCCTTGAACCATTACGGTAGTTTGGTAAGGAATTTCTTGATCAAACAATTCAAATATTTTTTCTCGAATTAACTCACCGGCAAAAAACTTGGTGGGCATGTCTGTAAGGTCTTCTTCGCCAAAGAAAGGATCTCCTTCTGGCAGGTAACTTACAATCAACTTAACCAGTTCATCTGTATTGATTTTTTTAGCTGCTGAGATAACTATTGCTTTTTTACAATATGACTTAGCTGAAAAAAAATCAACTGCCTCTTGGATTTTTGGAGGCTTAACCATGTCGCTTTTATTTAACACCACGATACACGGAACATGCAATTTAAGGGGTGAAAACAATTCGTCTAACAGGGTTAAATCATCCCTAAGGTCTGCGATTAGCAAACATACATCTGCATCCTCCATACTAGATTTAACAGCACGCATCATTTTCTCATGCAGCTTATATTGAGGTTCTATGATTCCAGGCGTATCAGAAAAAACTATTTGATAATCAGGTCCATTTAAAAAAGCACGTATACGATGCCTAGTTGTTTGCACCTTAGAAGACACAATAGCAAGCTTCTCTCCTACTAATGCGTTGAGTAAAGTACTTTTTCCTGCATTAGGCTTACCTAGAATATTTACGAAACCAGACCTCATCATTAGCTGCAAAGGTAACACAGTAATAATTGTTTTGCCTATAATTGATTTTAAGTGTAGATTTGCATCGCGAAGTAGAGCAGCGGTAGCTCGTCGGGCTCATAACCCGAAGGTCGTTGGTTCGATCCCAGCCTTCGCAACATAAAATTGGTTAAAAAGCATAAAAAAGGCACAAAAAGAGAGATTTCTCCTGATTGTGCCTTTTTTTATGTACTTACTAGCCCGTTTTTAGTGATGCGAAATATTACTTGCCCCTGAGGATGAGCGCCCAACTTTTTCAGGATTACCACGATATTCAATATCACTCGCACCAGATGCCGTTGCTTTAATTGATTTTTGAACCGTTAATTGAATTTTTGAAGCCCCTGAAGCAGAAAGAACTGCGTCATCTGTAACCAATGAGAAGCCATTAAAATCACTTGCTCCTGATGTCTTTAGTGTAATTGCGTGTACATTCCCCTCCATTTTAATGTCTGAAGCTCCACTTTGATCGACTTGTATTGAACCAGCTTCTATTGTTCCACGGAAATCTGAAGCCCCACTAAGAGTCAATTTTAAGGCTTCAGTACGCAATGAACCTATTATATTTATATTAGATGCCCCTGATGCACTAATATCCTTTAGAAAAGGTGCTGAAACATACACTTTTATACTTCGATCACTTGAATTTATTCCCCATACAATTTTTTCTTTTCGTGATACCCTCAATACACCATCAACAACAGTAGTTTTGATTTGATCTTCATTAACATTATGTGAAGAGCTGATCGCTAACTTAAAATCATCTGACTGAGAAAAATATACAGTAAATAGTCCACTGATACTTAGGGAGTGAAATTTTTCAACTGGGCGTTCAACTGCTTGACTATCGTGTACAACTATTTGCTTTTGTCCAAATGAGGTAAGGCTCGTTATCGAAATAAAAAATAGTAACAATGATTTCATGATTTTGATTTTATTAAATTTTTTTAATTTTCCCAGAGCCAGATGAGGATGAAGAAATGGACTGTGGATTCCCTTTATAGATAAAATTGCCTGATCCGCTAATTGATACATTTAATGAATGATTAACGGTGATTTGGGAATTACCAGAACCACTTTTTGAAAATTCACAATCATCTACCACTAGATCAAAACATTGCACATTACCAGAACCACTAGATCGAACTATTGCTTTCTCTACATTCCCGGTTAGCCGAATGTTTGAAGAACCTGCACTTTCGATTGTAAGAGTTCCTACATTAATTCTTCCAATAACATTTCCAGAACCAGCAATATTCATGTCTAACATATCTGTTTTTAAAATACTATCAAAAGTGATTTTACCCGATCCGGCTGTCGAAATGCCTTCTAATGAAGGTGCATAAACAATAACTTGATATCCACCAGTTAATGTGTTCCACTCACTAGAAAGTAAACTTTTACCTTTCTTATGATAGATAAATAATTGATCTCCTTTAATTTCTGTAATAATATCCTCTGGATCTTTCCCTTGAATTTGAACTGAATAAGATGAGGAAGCAGAAAACACAAAATCAATCCCTCCTTTTATGTCAACTTTATGAAATTCCTCAAGGGGGCGATCCACTTTTTCCTGAGCAGATGCAAGCAATGAAACTGATAAAAATAGTAATAGAAAGTGTAGACGCATAGATAATTTTTTATGTATACGTTGAGGTGAAGTGAAAGTTACAAAAATAAAAAAATGAATACACCCAAATAAAAATTAATGCTTTACTTTTGTAGCTGTTCCGGGGTGCTGAGGTATAAACCAAGGCTGAGATCAAACCCGTAGAACCTGATCAGGATAATGCCTGCGCAGGGAAGGACAGAGCCGCTATACTCTCCTTTCCTGTTTTTGTAAACAAAACTGAAGTAATGACTTCAGGAAAACAAAAACAGTTATGAAAAAAATTAGTTTTCTCGCATCAATTTTCCTTATTGCACTTAGTACTAAAAGTCAAATTACTATTAAGATTATTGATAGCCTTACCCTGGAACCCTTACACAGGGCAACCATCTCATTGATTGATGGCAAAACAGATTTTACAAATAGTGATGGTAATCTAACAGTCCCTTTACGTAAGAATGAAAAGAACATACTCAAAATTAGTGCGATAGGATATACCGCCAAGTTGATCTCAACAGACACCTTATATGATTATGTTATAAAACTTAGTAAATCTAAGGTATTCATGCCCCCTATCGAGATAAATGCAGTTAGGGCTGGCAAGAATTATCCGTTCACACAATCTATGATATCTAAAAAGGAGATTGGCAGTAAAAACTTAGGACAAGATATCCCAATTTTATTGAATCAAGTTCCAGGAGTTGTCGTCAACTCTGATGCAGGGAATGGAATAGGTTATACGGGAATGAGAATCAGGGGTACAGATGCTACTCGCATAAACATTACGCTTAATGGAATACCATATAATGACGCAGAATCACAAGGAGTTTATTTTGTAAACCTTCCAGATCTGATTTCATCAACGAATAGTATTCAAGTGCAACGTGGTGTAGGAACAAGTAGTAATGGTACTGGTTCTTTTGGAGGCACTATTAATATATTGACAAATGAAGTTCAACCGCTTCCTTATGCTACACTAAGCAAAAGTTATGGTTCATTCAATTCAAATAAGAATACCGTCAAAGCTGGAACTGGATTAATCAATGATCAGTATACATTTGACATAAGACTTTCATCGATTAATAGCAATGGCTATATCGATCGTTCAAAAAGTGATTTAAAATCATTCTTTATATCTGCCGCTAGTATAAAAGAAAAATCTTCATTTAGGCTAAATATATTTTCAGGAAAAGAAAAAACATACCAAGCATGGTATGGCATAACAGAGGATCAACTTACCAGCAACAGAAGAGAAAATAGTGCAGGAACAGAGAAACCTGGTACGCCCTATGATAATGAAACAGATAACTATACACAAACACATTATCAGGCTTTTTATAATAAAAAAATTAATTCGAAATGGAACTTCAACAACGCTTCATATCTCACCAAAGGTGATGGCTATTATGAACAGTATAAAGCTGATCAAGAATTTAGTAACTATGGACTAGCAAATCCAAAGATTGATGGCATTGAAATCCATGCAACAGATTTAATCAGACAATTATGGCTTTCAAATCAATTGATTGGAAATAATCTTTCACTGCAATTCAAAGACGAGCATAAAGAAATTATGATTGGAGGTGGTATAAGTCACTATCATGGAAATCATTTTGGAAAGGTTATTTGGTCGAATATTGGAATTCCAAAGGAGTATACTTGGTATGATTTAACTGCAAACAAATATGAAAGTCATTTCTTCACCAAATGGCTACAAAAATTGGGAAGTAACACTAACCTATTTGGAGATATTCAAGTGAGAGATGTTCACTATAAAATCAATGGGTTCAGAGATAATCCGAGTTTATTTATAAATAAATCATGGACTTTCATCAACCCCAAAATGGGGCTATCAAAGAAACTAGGTAAATACAATTTATACCTTTCCTATGCCATGGCAAACAAAGAGCCAAATAGAGATGATTTTGAATCAGGATTAACACAACAACCAAAATTTGAAAAATTAGGTGACTATGAGATGGGCATTGAACGAGTTGCTGGAGTTAATAAATTATCAGTGACTGCCTACTATATGAATTATACAAATCAACTAATTCTAACAGGGAAAATAAATGATGTAGGTGCATACACACGATCGAATGTTTCAAAGAGCTTTAGGGCTGGAATTGAATTAGAAGGGAACCTGACTATTTTAAAATGGTTAAGAATAGATAATAATTTATCCTTGAGTAAAAACAAGATTAAAAATTACACAGAGTATTATGATGATTATGATGCTGGTGAACAAAAATCAAATTTTTACCAAAAATCTGACATCTCTTTTTCCCCTTCAATAATAGGCAATTCAATCATAAAACTAGATATAAGCAAATCACTTCATCTGAATCTTACATCCAAATATGTTTCCAGGCAATACCTTGATAATACCAGCAGAAAAGACAGAAGTCTAAACCCCTATTTCATTCAAGACTTGCAAATAAATCATCAGCTTCGATTTAAGAATACCAAGTCTATTGATCTTTCCATCCAACTAAATAACATTTGGAATAAACTATATGAACCCAATGGCTATACCTATAGCTATCTGTATGAGGGAAAAATAAGTAAGAATAATTTTTATTTCCCAATGGCAGGGACTAATATAATGGCTGGTATTACTATAAATTTCTAAAGAAAGGAATAACACAAACCTGGTCACTGGATGATTAGAATCATTTTTGTCTGAATGGATTAATTATAAGTTGCATGATCAAATAAGTAATCATGAAACTATATAAGTTCATCCTCATTCAGTGTCTTCCTCTCATTTTACTATTAACTAGCTGCAGTCCATCACATAAAGTAACATTTTCATGGAAAAATGAAAATTTCAAGATTGAAAAACCATATACAAAAATATTTTTAGCCGCATTGGTCACAAACCCACATGTTAGAACTCATTTAGAAGAAGAAATGAGTAAAGTTGCCATTGAAAAAGGCTTCGCAGTAGAAAGAAGTTGGGATTATTTCCCCCCTACGTTTAGCAAGGGAAAACCACTTGACAAAGAGATGATGATTGACAAAATAAAAGAATTAAAGTGTGACCTCATTTTTACCCTCACCTTAATTGACAAACAAAGTGAAACTCGATATATCCCAGGGATGTCAGATTTTTACGGTCCTTACCCGGGTTATGGCTTGCATTTTAGAGGATTTTACTCTTATTGGTACCCTTATCTATATGACCCAGGGTATTATGTTACCGATAAGACGTATTTTATGGAAGGCAACCTATTTGATGGAACTACCGAGACTATGATTTGGTCAGTTCAGACAGAGACGCTAAATCCATCATCGATAGAAAAATTCAGTAAGGAAATCGTCAATCTAATGCTTGAAAAATCAGAGCAAGATTTGCAATATAAAGTTCAAAAATAAAAATACTTAAATCAAGAGAATCGTTTCAACTGATTGCAGCATAAATAATGACACCGCAATATTCTGCAATAATTTACTGTGGAAAATTTTCCCTCCAAGAAAGCATACCACCAGTAACATTAACCACATTAGTGAATCCTAGACTTTCTAGAATCATTGCAGCTTGACCGCTTCTATTTCCACTTCTGCAATAACAAATCACTTCTTGTTCTTTTAATCCTTCTAATGATTCAACCTCGCCAATTCTAATCTCTCCTAAAGGCAATAAAATACCGCCAATATTAAATTCTTCGTGCTCATTAGGTTCTCTTACATCGACGAGGTTTAGCTTTTCCCCAGATTGAATACGATGTTGAAGCTCTTGTACGTCAATAATTTTCATTACACAAATTTAAATAATTATTTTGGAGTAACAGATGAAACGCTATCGGTTTTTGCCTTAGGCTTTTCCAAGCTTAATCGAATATCCATTGACTGCCCTGCATGAATTTTATTTGGCATTAATTGAGCGTCGAAAGGCATGGGGTTTTGCCAATATATATAACCCATTGCTGTGTCAGATAGGTTTTCATCTAAAATAACTACGCCAGAGCTGATACCATTAACCTCAAGTACCAGTTTAGCTTCGGGATAAGTAAGCCCATATAAATCTGGCACTGGCACTTCTTCTCCTCCAATACCTGCACCAATAACCAAATCAATTGAAGTACCCATTCTAACAGGGGATCCAGGTTTTATAGCGGATCCATCAATCTGTTGATCTTTAATAGCGTTTTTAACCATATCTGGCACAAAAATGGTATCGCCAAGTTTTAATCCTAATGACTTTAGTTCCATCATAGCATTTCGAAAAGTCATTCCAATTAAATTTGGCATACCAACTGAAGGTGGAACAGCACAATTAACTGTCAAGTAAATAACCCGATTGACCTTAACCGTAGCTTCTGGCTCAGGGAATTGTTTTATTATGATATTGGGTGGAAGTGTATCGACATATATTGAATCTTGAATAACTACTTCAAATCCATTTTTTTCTAAATCAGACTGTATGATTTTATAGTCTCTTCCTTTAACTTCCGGAACAGTTAAGTATTCTCCGTGATTGGTCATCACATTTAATGTTAATAGGAAGATTGCAACCAAGCATAAGGAGATCACTATTGCTACAAGAATATTTTGCCAGAGGGGCCTCTTTGTTATAAAGGAGAATGCCATAGCTATTTTTTTATTTTTGCAGATAATGCTCCTTCAATTAGTGTGGTATAAAACGACTTAAGGTCTAATCCCATTGCAGCCACTTGCTGAGGCACAATACTTGCTGCACTTTGTCCCGGCACCGTGTTAATTTCAAGTAAATAAGGTTTAAGATCAAATTCATTGAAGATAAAGTCCATCCTAACTACCCCACGACAATTAAATAATGAATAAATTCCAGTAGCTGCTGTTCGGACAGCGTTAGCAGTTTCTGGACTACACTCGGCGGGTGTAACTTCAAGAGATTTTCCCTCATATTTTGCTTCAAAATCAAAAAACTCATTTTCAGTAATAATCTCTGTAAAAGGCAGGGTAATGATTTTTCCCTTTGATTCAAAAACTCCAATGGTAAATTCCCTTCCTTTGATGAATTCCTCTACCAGCACTTGATCATCCTCATGAAATGCTTTGTCGATTGCAGCAGGCAGGTCGCTTATACTGTTCACTTTACTAATACCAATGCTAGATCCACCATTGTTAGGCTTTACAAATAATGGAAATGAAAGTGCGCTCACGAAAGACAGATCATTATTATAATTGCTTTTGAATAGGAGTATTGATCTCGCTACGTTAAATCCGGAAGATCCCGCAATTGCACAGGTATATCGTTTATTGAACGTAATGGCAGAAGTAGAGGCATCACAGGATGTGTAAGGCAAATTCATGAGATCAAAATAACCTTGAAGCTTCCCATCCTCCCCTGGTGTTCCGTGAATTCCGATTAAAACAGCATCGAAGTTGATTTTATTGCCATGTATAGTTAACGAAAAATCATTTTTATCTACTTCAATTTCTGTATTATCATCACTTACATGAAACCATTTTTGAGGTGTAATATCGATTCTGTAGGCATCAAACTGAGTAAGATCGATGTTATTCTCTATCGTAACTGCACTTTTATATGAAATAACAGACTCCGAAGAGTACCCTCCTGTTACAAATGCTATTTTAGGCTTAGCCATTCAACATTGTTTTAACAAAGAAAAGAAAATAAGCGTAAATGAAGTCATAAAAAAAGGTGAAGGGATATTAAACGCCTTCACCTCGAATTAAAATAATATTGATATTATAGATGCAATTTTTCTTTTTTAGACATCAATTGCTCAACTGTTTCAACATATAATTCATCAGGAACGCAACAATCAACTGGACAAACAGCTGCACATTGAGGTTCTTCATGAAAACCCTGACACTCAGTGCATTTGTTTGGAGTGATGTAATACG
>CANKGM010000067.1 GCA_947481355.1 Chitinophagaceae bacterium | reverse complement strand
TTTTTAAAAGAGAGGGCAGATCAATACTTGATGTACCCTTCCGACCATGTGTGGGATTCAATTCAAAAAAGATTGTACCCAAACAAGTCTTGGATATATTTTTCATTGATTTTACTTCTTGTTGGTATTTCAAGTAGCCTTGTATTCATGAATGTAACCGAACAAAAAGAAGTTCCTGCCAAGACTGGGCAAATTGCCTACCAATTTATCCCACATGATATCATAAAAGATAGGTACAAAGAACTCCACTCCATAACTGTTTCATCGAATACGCTAAGAGTATCTAGTGCGCGAAACGTGAATAAAATCACTTCTGCACTTTCGGAGTTAAACCCTTCAGGACAAGAGCAGAATTTGAATCTAGAAAACTTCGCTTTCAGAGAGAAAGTATTGATCCCTGAAAGTATTTTAAATTTATCCAGACTCAACACCCAAAAGCCTTTCTCAACAGGTAAAGTAGAAAGGAAAAATTTTATCGCCTCTACACTTGACCTTATGATTGCTAAGGCAAAAATCATTGGGAAAAAAGCAGTCTGGCAATATTACTTAACACCAACAGTAAGTTATAGAAAATTAACTGGTCAAGCCAGTAACACTTCCTACCAGTACAATTCATCTACTTACAATACCAATTCGCTCTTCGCTAAAGACGTTAATGATGCTGTAAGGCATAGGCCGGGTATTGGACTTGAAGTTGGAACAGCTATGCTTTATCCATTAACTAAAAAGCTTTCTTTCAAAACAGGTTTTCAACTTAATTATAACCAATACCAAATTGAGGCATTTAATGGTACTCCAGAAATCGCAAGCTATGGAATGAACAACTTTGGGTACGGAGGAAGATCACCGATCAATACCATATCATACTATAGAAATGCTGACGGATATAATCCAACCATATTGCGCAATGAACATTACATGTTTTCCATTCCAATCGGATTTGATTATATAGTAGCAGGTAACAAGAAAATTAATTTTTCAATTGCATCTACTATCCAACCTACTTATTTGATCACAAATCATGCATACTTGATTTCGACCAACTTAAAGAATTACGCACAAGAGCCGACACTAAACAGAAGGTGGAACCTTAACTCGTCAATTGAAGCCAGTTTGAATATTCAAACCGGAGACTTCAAATGGAGTCTTGCCCCACAATATCGATATCAATTGATTTCGAGCTTCAAAAATAAATATCCAATCAAAGAAAACTTGATGGACCTGGGGCTGAAGCTATCCTTAATTAGAACCATTCGTTAATTTATACCCTATAGCAGGATAAATTTTTCTACCGCTTGTCAGTAATGTAATTTTACATCATGACCAAGAACCTGCTTATTCTAATATTATTTGCAACTATTCAATTTTCATGTAAGGACAATACCCATCCCCAAAAACAGTATTACCCATTGTATGCATTTCTGCAAGAAGAACTAAATACAATTGATTCACTTCCAATCGCTGTAACACGAATTCAAGAGGATGACAACAAGATTGATACAACCATCATTACAAAAGCTGATTTTAGAAAAATTACTGAAGGATTAATCGGAAATGACGTTAAAGATGTTAAAGCAATAAACGAATTTAACGAAACCGTCTTCGAAGACCTAGAATTAAAAGACATCACCATAACTTATACAACTGACATAAAAAAATCCGCAATCTCAAAAATCGAAATACATGTTGACCCAAAAACAGCTTTAGTAAAAAGCTTTTATGCAGAAAGAACCGATGAGATTAATGCAATACAAATAGTGCGAAAAATATTATGGACAAGAGGAAAACAGCTGCTCGTATCTTCAACGCATTACAGTAAATCGGAAGCACCAAAAAATAAGGTAGATCGATTTAATTGGTAAAACCCAAACAAAGCAATTATATGGAGTTAAGCCAATTTTATAACATTCAAAAGACCCTGCCTAATTCTCCTGGTATATACAAATACTACGGAGTAAATAAGCAATTGCTCTATATTGGAAAAGCTAAAAATATCAGAAAAAGAGTAAGCTCCTACTTCAACAAAAACAATCACTCGTATAAAACAAATGAACTCGTTAAACAGATCATTATCATTGAGTTTACCATTGTTGAATCAGAACACGACGCATTACTGCTTGAAAACTCACTCATAAAAGAATTCAAGCCAAAATATAATATTGTACTAAAAGACGATAAAACATATCCTTATATCGCTATCAAAAAAGAATCTTTTTCGCGTGTTTTCTTAACAAGAAGAAAACTCAATGACCAATCTGAATACATAGGCCCATTCACTTCTACAATCAAAGTAAGAGATCTACTTACCTTTATCAAAACTCATATTCCGCTTAGAACATGTAACCTTGCGTTAACCCAAACTAACATTCAAAAAAATAAATTTAAAGTTTGCCTAGAGTATCATCTCGGAAATTGCAAAGGACCTTGCGTGGGTCTTCAAACAATTGATGACTACAACAAGGGCTTAGATAACATAAGGCATATTCTTAAAGGAAATTTCAATGAGATCATCACTGAATATAAAACAAAACAGAAAGAATTTATTTCCAGCTTATCATTTGAAAAAGCAGAACACCTTCAGCAAAAAATAAATAACCTAAAAGACTACCAAGCAAAATCAATTATTGTAAGTCCAAGACTAGGAGATATGGATGTATTTGGGATGGCAACCTTCGAAGATAATATTGTAATTAGTTTCTTGGCTGTACGAAATGGAACAATCACCAATTCTAAAATCTCTTCCTTTACTACAAAAATTGAGGAAGCACAAGAAGACCTACTCTCCCAATCAATCATACATTTCCAAACACTAGTGGGAAGCAATGCAAAGGAGCTCATCATCCCCTTTCAAATTGAATTTGGATTAGATTCATTCAAAATCACTGTTCCGAAAAATGGGGAGAAGAAAAAATTACTTACACTTGCAGAAACCAATGCCAACTATTTCATAGAAGAAATTCGTAAGAAAAAAATGCTGCACCTTAATGATAAAAATGCTGATAAACAGTCGCTATTACAAAAAGTAAAAGAAGCGCTATCATTAAAAATTATACCTACACATATAGAGTGTTTCGATAATTCAAATTTTCAGGGGGCATACCCCGTTTCAGCCATGGTTTGTTTTAAAAATGGTATGCCGAGTAAATTAGACTACAGGCATTTTAATGTTCAGACAGTTCAAGGAATCAATGATTTTGCAACTATGAAAGAGGCCGTATCTAGAAGATATAAACGTCTGAAAGAAGAAGATGCAGCGCTACCACAATTGGTGATTATTGATGGAGGAAAAGGACAACTCAGTGCTGCTGCCGAAGCCATTGAAGCACTTGATCTAACAGGACAAATGACCTTAGTTGGTCTAGCTAAAAATCAAGAGGAACTATTTTTTGTAGGTGATCAGGAATCACTAAAACTTGGTTATGATAGTGACGTACTCAGATTTATAAGGAGCATAAGAGATGAAGTACACAACTACGGTGTCACATTCCATCGAAAACAACGAAGCAAGGGTACCTTTGTGAATGAATTAGAAAGTATACATGGCATTGGGCCACAAACAGCAAATGATTTACTAACGCATTTCAGGTCAGTTAAAAAAATAAAAGAAGCACATATAGAAGACATTGAAGCAATTGTTGGAAAAACCAAAGCCAATCTAATTCATGGATACTTTAACCAATAAAAAAAGGCTGTCGAATATGGACAGCCTTTTTTTATTATATTATTTTTCTTAGTAAGACCAAAGATCTTGTTCGAAATTGAAAATTTTATTCTTGATGTTTTCTCCTTCATACAATCTGAGGATGTCATCCTTAATATATTGTTTGATATACAAATCGAATGGATTTTCTATTGTTGATTTAACTATAGTACTTGAAAAGAACCTACTCTCAAAAAGTTCTTCCCAACTCATTTTTGAACCAAAATTATTGCCATTATACACCTCATAAGTAGCTAGAATTGGACGTAAATCAGGATAATACACCCAGAACATAGGTGATTCACCTTGCACTGTTCCCGTGTTTTCATCTATATATGTTTTGATAGGTGCGATTCCTAAAATACGCACAAACATCCTAGAAGATTCTTTATCAAATACCCATTCCTCCTTTAAGCGAAACTTAATGATTTCTTCCGGATTAAATTCTTTACATACAACAGAATCTTTAAAAATCCCTTTAGAGCCAGAAGGGTCTTTATTCCAATCTATTACAGATACCGAATCGCATCTTCCTGAAATCACTTCTCCTACTTTTGCGATTGTCATAGGGGTAGTGAATCTATCATCTACAGTAGGGTCGAATACAGTAATATCACCATTCTTAATAGCATGTAGAATTATATTTATAAAGCGTTGATTTCCATTGTCATCATCAGCTTTATACCTAAAAGGAAGATTTATTTTTTCTCTAATGTCTATTTCCCGCCAAACACGCTCCCGGTAAACTGCATCATCTTCGCGAAGGTGTTCATAATCAAGAGGTCTACGTGTTTTAATCGAGCTCCTATCAAATATTGCATCTGGCCGAAGTGATACTTTTACAGAATCAAAAGCAAAAGGATCTTTTATTGGTTGAGGAGGAGGTGGCGGTGGAGTAACTGTATCGGCTTTAACAGCAGATAAGTTTACGTCCAACAACTGAGAATTGGTATTCTTAGATGTAACCTTCTTTGATGTCTTTTTAGCAGTAGTTGATCGTCTCTTTGACTGCGAGTTGGCGTCTATAGTGAAAACGAGCAGCAGACAAATGACCAAAAGCCCTTTGGAGCAGTTGAATTTCATAATACTCTTTTTAAACTGAATCATTATTTCAAATTATAAGATAGACTTCCAGACAATACTCTAGTCCGTCCACCAGGATCTCTAACTACAATATCAGTAATAGCAACTAAGGCTCCTGGTTTCAATTTATTAATCAAAGCAGCTGCTGCACCTGTCCATCTGGCACCTTTATTTTCCACTGGGGAATAATCGGGAATATCTGAACTAACTGCTCCAACTCTATAACTTATTACTTCAAACGGAGCATCAAACTCAGCATCTTCAAGCTTTGCAATTACTCCACCCATAGCTTTAAATGAAGCTGAGGGAACGGCACCTTGTTTAAGGTTTCCAACAAAAGCTGATGGACTAGGTAGTTGCTTAACACGAAACATGATTTTGCCAACAGTCTTTCCTTGAACCAAAACAGTCACACTTTGTTCGCCAACTGCATCTTGTGATGGCTTAGCTATATATTTATTTCCACCAACTTTTGAAATAGCACCACCACTAAATTGAGCACTAACTTTTTCACTACCTGCACCCGCAGTTATCGTTAAGGGGTTTTCGACTCCTATATATAATACATTCATCTTATCAGGCGAAACAGCAACACCAGCAGGAGCTCCAATAGTATAATCGATCTTTTTTGAAATTGTTTTTTGTTCACCAGTGTTGGGGTCTATGAAACTAACACTAACATTCATACTGTGGGCCCCTGTACCGCCAACATTAAACTTAGATTCAGCAACGCCATTAGCATTTACCGCAATGCTTCTACCATCTATTGTAACAGTTGGTTTTACATTTGAATTAAATGCGCCTAATCCAGCAACCACTGTCATTTCCTCACCAGGCATAAGATAAGTTGAACTTGTTCCTACTAATGGTTCAAACTTATCCATGATCAATTTAACAGAACCAACTTGGTTTATACAAAACGTAGCGGCTAGATTCTCAGAGTTTTTAATGTCATTCTGAAACTTACTAAGCATAGTCAATGCCGCAACGGTTGGAGTCATGTGAAAATAACTCGTTACCCAATCCCTTATCTTATCTCCAGTCATTAGGTTACCAGCAGTAGACTTAGGCACTTCCAAATTCAATGGTAGCTTAGCACCAATCTGTGCAGCCATGTCTTTATCAATTGACAGCAATTTGGATTTAAAATTTTCAAGAGTAGTATATAAAATTTTACCCTCCCCCTTTGTATCAAACAAACGAGTTGCAGCATCGATATTATCCTCTCTAAATGTTCCATCCTCTGCTAAATCAGCCTCCACTTTTAAGTCCTGCTTGTATTTATCAATAAGAACAGAAACCTCATCTGCCAAAACTTTTACTTGATCAGCCTTAGGTTTCCAAATTGCAGCCTTTTGAGCAGACTTTGGATCTTTAAGGAGTTCTTCAAAGCTGCTATAGATACCAGAAGTTGAATTTGAAAGTACGCCATTAGATTCCTTAAGGCTATTGTCTACTACCTTAAATGCATTAAGAATCTCGGCAGACACGTTCAATGCAAGTAAGGCGGTCAATACCAAGTACATGATATTGATCATCTTCTGCCGCGGGTCTTTAGGAAGTGCCATATTTCAGAATAATTTAAATATTTTTTGATCGGTGTTTTACAACTATGCACGGCCTTGCATTGCTGCAAGCATATTACCATATACGCTATTCAAGCTTCCAAGATTTTTAGCCAATAGTGCAATTTGTTCTTGGGTCTTTTTTGCATCATCAACACTACCTTGCATTGTCTGAGCAACTTTAACCAAGTTGTCATAGAATGAATTCATGGCCTTGATATGATTCCCTGAATCTTGGAGTTCCAACTCATACATCTTGTTAAGTGATCCTAAATTGCGAGTAAGGTTTTGAACTTGCTCATGGAATGCTTTAGAACCTTCTGCTGCTTGATTGAAAGACTGAACAGAACCTGCAGCACTTGTATAGGCATCTTTAACTGTGTTAAGTGCAGCGGTTGCCTCTTTTGTTTTGTTTGCATAATCAGCAGTAGCTGAAGTAACATCTGCCATCACAGACATATTCTGTATTGTGTTATTGAACTTAGCAAAATTTTCATTCAACTTCTTAAGGTTATCTGGATTGATTTCCTTCTCAATTAATTTCTTCAATTCATCATTAGCAGGTGAAGCACCCCCAGCACCAATACCACCCTTTAATGCGTCAGCAACAGCATCCATTTTATCTACAGGATGATAAAACGCATAAATGATAAAGATTAAAGCTTCTGTAAGTAACCCAACTGTCAACATAACATCTGCAAATGATTTATGCAAAATTTTAGCCCATGCACCGAAAATAACTACGGCAGCACCGATACTAACAACTGCATTTACTATTTTATCCCAATCCAAATTTTGTTTCTGTTCTGCCATAAAAAGGAGTTTAATGTATTCTTGATTTAAGGTTTTGTATTTAATTGACTAGTTTATAAATTTATTTTTTTGATGCCCCTGGAGGAAGATCAACCACACATCTGAAACCAACATATGATTTAGCGGTATCTTGATATTCATAGCTTCGTGAGCTATTTTGAAGAAAATAACCAACATCTTTCCAACTTCCGCCACGTACAACTTTGCGTTTCATACGAGGAGGTTCACTATCCTTAGCGTTCCAACGTACATCTGGATTTATATCATGCTGGAAATTATATGCTCCCTCGTAAAATAAAGATGATGTCCACTCTGCCACATTACCAGCCATATTGTATAACCCAAAATCATTTGGCCAATAAGCATCTGCTCTGACAGTATACATTGCTCCATCTTCAGGATAATTACCTCTACCTGGTTTAAAGTTAGCAAGCAAACAGCCTTTTTTATTTCTTAGGTATGGACCACCCCATGGGAAAGGTACTTGAGAACGACCGCCTCGTGCGGCATATTCCCATTCTGCTTCTGTAGGTAATCTAAAGTCTGATTCTGTCAGTCTTTTTTTTGACTCTAAAAATGAATTTAAGTAAGCAGTTCTCCATTCGCAAAATGCAGTTGCCTGCTTCCAATTCACACCCACAACTGGATAGTTGCCATATGCAGGGTGAGAAAAATATATTTTAGACATGGGCTCATTATACGAATAAGCGAAATCACGAATCCATACCAAGGTGTCTGGATAGATTTGGATATCTTTTTTATCAATAAACTGACTTCTTTGCTTTTTAGCATTTTCCCTTTTAGTTGCTTCCTTGTAATCAAAGACTTCAGAATGGAAAACAATTTTTTGAGCATCAATTTCTTTTCTTCCATTGATACGATTGTCTGGTGTAACAATCATTGCACTAAGCTGCTCTTGGATCTTTGGATCAGTCCATTTTATTTGCTTTGCTTTAATCCAATCAATTGGACTAGTGCCATCAGTAGCTTGCTTCTTTAAATTTAAAATGGTTGCCCCAATAGAGTCTCTTACCCAATTTACAAATTGACGGTATTCATTATTGGTAATTTCGGTCGCGTCCATCCAAAAGCCATTAATAGAAACTTGTTTATTTCTTGCTGTAAATGAATAACTTATGTCTTCATCACTTGGGCCCATGTGAAAAGTACCAGCTGGAACATATACCATCCCAGGCGGCTTGGACATTACATACTTTCCACCAATCGCAGCCCCATGAAGCTGACCATCAGATACACTTGATTTTGAGGAACTTGACTTACTACAACCCGCCAAAATCGAACCCAAAATCAAAGGCCCAAGAAGATATAAAAAAATGTGTTTCATCTCTGAATCGTATTTATTGACAATGTAGACAAATATAAACGAAAAAATCTTATGTTATTTTACCCTAATCAGTTAATAATCTAAATTTTAACAAGCCTCAAACACACATTAACTTGGCATGGGAAAACGTAATTATCTATTAGTTATTGTCCCTGAACCCATATCATTTTGTTAAGACGTTAACATTTTGGTAAAATCTTCCATAGACTTTACCGGTAAACTGCATGTATAATCTGCACACAAGTAATACGTAAGCATGGATTCTGCTTGTTTTTCCCCCATCAAGGGATACGATTTATGGGGTAAATCAGATGCCATCAACACTCGATTAGGGAAATAATGTTGTTGAAGAGCAAAGCAGGCTTCCTTCGATCTTTCACCAAGAATTAACACTTCTTTGGTACCTTCTGTGAATTCAAGCAGCAAGTTTGCCCATAGTGCGTATGAATTTGTATACTGCACAATGGTATCTTTTTGAATTTCAAGCATATACGTAGCTCTTCTCTTCCAAGT
>CANKGM010000066.1 GCA_947481355.1 Chitinophagaceae bacterium | reverse complement strand
ATTAGAAATTTGGCATTGCTTTTTCCGTCTAGAGGGAGATAAAAAATCATATCTGCTTGGGCATAATTTTTTTTAGCCTCAAAACCAGAAGGTGAGAAAAAAGTAAGTAAAATTCGGTGCCCGGGATATTTTAGTTTTATCCTTTCGAGTAATTCTCTTCCTTGTTCAAACTCTCCAAGTGAAGCACAATGCATCCAAATGATTGGTCCATTGTTAGATAAAAGTGCACTTGTGATTTTCGTTTTGAAATCTTTCCTGCCAGCCAACCAAAGTTGTGCTTTTTCATTCCATAAGGATGCCAGTCTAATGAGGAGGATATAGAGTATTAGGAAGATATTATAAAGAATCGTCATGCGAGATGCATTTTCGTAGCAAAGCTACGATGTTATGCAGTCTACCGCCTATTTTTCTTACCTTCGTGTTCCTAATTAAAGCGTATGGTGCCTATCCAAATGGTAGATTTAAAAAGACAGTATCTCAGTATAAAATCTGAGGTTGACGCGGCTGTGTTAGCTGTCATGGAGAATACGGCATTTATCAATGGACCTGCAGTGCAGGATTTTTCTAAAAACCTATCTACTTTCCTCGGAATTGAGCATGTTATTCCTTGTGCAAATGGTACGGATGCCCTGCAAATTGCCATGATGGCGCTGGGTTTACAGCCTGGTGATGAGATTATAACGCCATCTTTTACGTATATCGCAACCACCGAAGTGATGGCCCTGTTGAGGCTTAAGCCAGTCTTTGTAGATGTTAATCCCGACACATTCTGCATAGATCCAATGGCGATTCGAAGTGCTATTACGGCTAAGACCAAGGCTATTGTACCGGTCCATCTTTATGGTCAATCTGCCGCAATGGAAGAAATTATGGCCATTGCCCAAGAGTTTAATCTCTTTGTGATTGAAGATAATGCACAAGCTATTGGTGCCTCAATTCAGTTCAGTAATGGGCAGACCTATATGACTGGTGCAATTGGAGACATTGGATGTACTTCATTCTTCCCATCTAAGAATCTCGGTGCATTTGGGGATGGCGGAGCAATATTTACAAAGGATCAAGCGTTAGCAGATAGAATAAAGATGATTGCTAATCATGGACAAAGTAAGCGCTATTACCATGACCTTGTTGGGTGTAATTCAAGGTTAGACAGTATGCAAGCTGCCATTTTGAATATTAAACTCAAGCATCTTGATGCGTATAACCAAGCTAGAAGAAATGTAGCGGAGCGATACAATAAAGCGTTTACTAACCATGCAAAGATTACTACACCGATTATTGCCAAAAACAATACTCATGTATTTCATCAATATACCTTGAAGTTGGATGGGGTGGATCGAGATGGATTAGTTAATTATTTAAGCAGCCAGCAGATACCTGCTATGATATATTATCCGGTGCCTGCACATAAGCAATTGATGTTTTCATTTTTAGAACTCCCTGAAGTTGATTTGCCTATCACAGATTGGCTTACAGAGAGAGTTGTCTCCTTGCCAATACATACAGAAATGGATGATGAGCAAATTGATTACATCACAACACATGTTTTACATTTTATCAATAAATAAAGTTAGCTATGAAAATTGCTGTCATCGGAACTGGTTATGTTGGACTTGTTACAGGAACGTGTTTCGCTGAAACTGGTAATGAGGTAATTTGTGTTGATATCGATCAAAAAAAAGTTGATCGTTTAAAATCGGGTGAGATTACAATTTACGAACCTGGATTAGAGAAGTTGTTTCTGCGTAACCTTAAAGAGGGCAGATTAAATTTTACATCAAATTTATTAGAAGGTATTCAAGGTGCTAAAATTCTATTCCTCGCATTACCTACCCCTCCTGGTGAGGATGGTTCAGCTGACCTCAGCTATGTTCTTGGTGTTGCCTCAGAATTGGGAAAAATTATCAAGGATTATGTGGTGGTGGTAGATAAGAGTACGGTGCCAGTTGGTACTGCCGAAAAAGTTCATCAAGCTATTGCAAAAAATATTGTTTGTGAGTTTGATGTGGTATCTAACCCAGAGTTTCTTCGTGAAGGAGTTGCTGTGGAGGATTTCATGAAGCCAGATCGTGTAGTGATTGGAACTGCCTCGGATAGAGCCAAAAAATTAATGAATGAATTGTATGCCCCATTTGTGCGATCTGGAAATCCGTTAATCTTTATGGATATCCGATCTGCTGAACTTACAAAATATGCAGCTAACTCATTCTTGGCTACTAAGATTTCTTTTATGAATGAAGTTGCACAATTATGTGAACGACTAGGCGCTGATGTGGATATGGTAAGGCTTGGTATAGGAAGTGATGCTCGTATCGGAAAACGATTTCTCTTCCCCGGAATTGGATATGGAGGAAGTTGTTTCCCAAAAGATGTACAAGCTCTAGTAAAGAGTTCTAATGAAGTCAATTATGATTTCAAGATTCTAACCGCTGTAATGGAGGTTAATGAAAAACAAAAGTTGCACTTATTACCTAAGATCGAATCGTATTTTAATAATGCACTAAAAGGAAAACAATTTGCTATTTGGGGATTGGCATTTAAACCGAATACCGATGATATTCGTGAAGCCCCTGCTTTGTATATGATTGATGCCTTGCTAGAACAAGGGGCAACAGTGACTGTATTTGATCCTGAAGCAATGCCCAATGTGAAAAGGCTAATGGGTGATAAAATAGCATTTGCCGAAAATCAATATGATGCCCTGTTAAATGCTGATGCATTGATTATTGCAACAGAATGGAATGAGTTTAGGACGCCTGATTTTATTAAGATTGTTAATAGTATGAAACATAAAGTCATCTTTGATGGTAGAAATCTTTTTGATGTGGCTTCTATAAAGTCGCTAGGGTTTCATTATGAAAGTATAGGAAGAGCTTCACTTAATTAATTTAAAAAACATCATGGCTAATAAACGAATTCTAATAACAGGAGCTGCTGGTTTTCTTGGATCTCATTTATGCGATCGTTTCATCAAAGAGGGATTTGATGTTGTTGGAATGGATAATCTCATAACGGGGGATTTAAAAAACATTGAACATCTTTTTAAGCTTAAAGAGTTTGAATTTTATCATTGTGATGTTACAAAGTTTGTCCATGTACCTGGTAACTTGGATTACATACTTCATTTCGCATCGCCTGCAAGTCCGATTGATTATCTTAAAATTCCAATACAAACACTCAAGGTTGGCGCTCTTGGTACCCATAATTGCCTAGGTCTTGCAAAGTCAAAAGGAGCTAGAATGCTTGTTGCCTCTACTTCCGAAGTGTATGGAGATCCTATGGTACATCCTCAGACGGAAGAATATTGGGGTAATGTAAACCCAGTTGGGCCAAGAGGTGTTTACGATGAGGCGAAACGTTTCATGGAATCGATAACCATGGCGTATCATACCTACCATCAAGTAGAAACCAGGATTGTTCGCATATTTAATACCTACGGTCCTCGTATGCGATTAAATGACGGTCGTGCACTTCCAGCCTTTATTGGTCAAGTGTTACGAGGTGAGGATTTAACGGTGTTTGGAGATGGTTCTCAAACTCGTTCATTTTGTTATGTAGATGATCTTGTAGAAGGAATTTTTAGACTCTTACATAGCGATTATGCATATCCTGTGAACATCGGAAATCCTGTTGAGATTTCGTTAAAAGACTTTGCCGAAGAAATTATAAAACTCACAGGGTCAACTGCTAAAATCATATATAAGCCATTGCCTGTTGATGATCCTAAGCAACGTAAGCCGGATATAACAAAAGCGAAAGAATTGTTAGGATGGGAGCCGAAGGTGGATAGGGCTGAAGGGTTGAAAATCACCTATGAGTATTTTAAAAATCTTTCACCTGAAGAGTATACAAAACAACCTAAGGAGTTTAACACTAAAGCCTGAGATGGAAATTTTTGAATCACTTCTTGAGAAAAAAAATAAATTAGCCGTAATCGGCTTGGGCTATGTTGGTTTACCTCTTGCATTAGAATTTGCAAAGAAATTTTCAGTCATTGGTTTCGATATTGATGAAGATCGAATTGGTCAGATGAAACGAGGAGAGGATCCAAGCAGAGAAGTTTCTAAAGAAAATATTCTTAGTTCCAGTATTCTGTTTACTAACGATGTTAATATTTTAAGAGAAGCTAGCTTTTTTATCGTAGCAGTCCCAACTCCAGTTGATGCATTTAATAAGCCAGATTTACATCCTGTAATATCAGCAACCAAGACACTAGCAAGTGTATTGAAATTCGGAGATTATGTGGTGTATGAATCGACTGTATATCCCGGTTGTACAGAAGAGGATTGCTTGCCTATATTAGAAAAAAACTCAGAGTTGGTGCTGAATAAACAATTCAAATTAGGATATTCTCCTGAACGAATTAATCCAGGTGATACAGTACGAACATTGAGAACGGTGGTAAAAGTAGTGTCGGGGTCTGATGAAGAATCTTTAGATCAAATTGCTCGCGTGTATGAAACTGTTGTTGATGCAGGTGTATTTAAAGCAAAGTCAATTAGGGTTGCTGAAGCCAGTAAGGTGATTGAGAATACACAGCGTGATATGAACATCGCCTTAATGAATGAGCTATCCTTGATTTTCGATAAGATGAATATCAATACGTATGATGTGTTGGATGCAGCCGGTACAAAATGGAATTTTCTAAAATTTTCGCCTGGACTAGTAGGTGGCCATTGTATAGGAGTAGATCCTTATTATCTTACAAGTAAGGCATCATCATTAGGATATGAGGCTAAGGTAATTACTGCTTCTCGATTTATCAATGATAACATGGCGCGTAATGTAGCCAGAAAAATAATAACACACGTACTGAGTACTACACCAGATTTGACACAAGCTAGTGTTTTAGTTAAGGGGGTTACATTCAAGGAAAATGTTAGTGATATACGCAATTCAAAAATAATCGATACCGTAAAGGAAATACTTGCATTTAATATCAAGGTTGATATTGAAGATCCGAATGCTGATGCACAAGAAGTAATGAAGGAGTATGGATTAGCGTTGACCACCAAGATTGGAAAGTCGTATGATGCAGTATTGATTACTGTTCCACATGATGCGTACTTATCGCTTGATGAATCATATTATTGTTCAATTTCTAAGCCAACAGCATGTATTGCTGATCTAAAGGGAATCATGCGGGATAAAATAACACAAAGAACCTATTGGACGTTATAATTTAAAACGATGAAAAAAATACTTATTACAGGTGGTGCAGGCTTTATTGGTTCACATTTAGTGAGACTTTTCGTAAATAAATATCCTGATTATTTTATCACGAATCTAGATGCTTTGACCTATGCTGGTAATCTTGAAAACCTTACTGACATAGAGAATAGTCCAAACTATACTTTTGTAAAAGGAGATATAACCGACGAGTCTTTTGTTGAGACACTATTTGAAGAGAATAAATTTGATGCTGTAATCCATTTGGCTGCAGAGAGTCATGTTGATCGATCCATTTTAGACCCCATGTCCTTTGTTAAGACCAATGTATTGGGGACGGGTGTATTGCTGAATGCAGCAAAGAAAAATTGGACTAATCTTTCGAATAAACTTTTTTATCATGTATCTACTGATGAGGTATATGGATCATTAGGTGAGGTTGGGTTTTTTACAGAAACAACACCCTATGATCCTCGTTCACCCTACTCTGCGTCGAAAGCAGCTTCTGATCATTTGGTTAGGGCCTATCATCATACCTATAATCTTCCCGTTGTTGTTTCCAATTGTTCAAATAATTATGGCTCTCATCAATTTCCGGAGAAGCTTCTTCCATTGATGATTAATAACATAGTGCATTCAAAACCATTGCCTGTTTATGGCAAAGGGGAGAATGTGCGTGATTGGCTTTGGGTAGAAGATCATGCAAGAGCTATTGATGTTATATTTCACAAGGGCATAATAGGAGAAACATATAATATCGGAGGATTTAACGAATGGAAAAATATTGATATTGTGCACTTACTTTGTCGAATTATGGACAAGAAACTAAATCGTGCCGAAGGGGAAAGTGAAAAGCTTATTACCTATGTAAAGGATCGTGCTGGCCATGATAAGCGTTATGCCATTGATGCTACTAAGTTGGAGAATGAATTAGGTTGGAGCCCTTCTCTTCAATTTGAAGAAGGTCTTGACAAAACAATAGAGTGGTATCTTGCTAATGAAACTTGGGTATCTAGAATTACTTCTGGTTCGTACAAGCAATATTATGATCAGCAATACTCAAAAAGATAATTATGCAATTTGACTCAACTGCTTTTGAAGGACTTAAAGTCCTTACACCAAGGGTCTTTAGTGATGCTAGAGGTTATTTTTTTGAAAGTTATAATGATCAAGCATTTAAACAAGCTGGATTACAATTTAATTGGGTTCAGGATAATCAGTCACATTCTTCTTATGGGGTTATTCGCGGTTTACATTTTCAAAAAAATCCATCTGCACAAACCAAACTTGTGCGTGTTTTGCAGGGGGAGATTTTGGATGTAGTAGTAGATTTGCGAAAGGATCAAGCAACTTATGGGAAGGTTTTTTCAATTGTATTATCTGCAGACAATAAACAACAATTGTTAGTGCCCAGAGGATTCGCTCATGGATTTTCGGTATTAAGTGAATCGGCAGATGTGATGTATAAATGTGATGGCTTATATGATAAGCAGAGTGAGGGCGGTATATGTTTTAATGATCCTGCACTTGCAATAGATTGGAAAATCCCAATGGATAAAGCAAATGTTTCTGAGAAAGATATTATCCTACCTGTGTTTGCCGATTGTGATTCTAATTTTTAATACATTTTTTGATGGCAAAAATTCTTGTAACGGGAGGGAACGGACAACTTGGAAAAGAATTTCGTGACATAGCACCACGTTTTCCTGATCATGAATTTCTTTTTTTGTCAAGAGAAGATTTGCCAATACATCATTTTGATTTGGTAAGAAATGTGTTTAATTCTTTTCAACCTGATTTCTGTATCAATTGTGCTGCGTATACTGCAGTTGACAAGGCTGAGCAAGAAAATGACTTAGCGTACTTAGTGAATGCTGAATCCGTTGGCGTGATTTCAGCTGTATGCAAAAGCCATGGAACTAAATTTGTTCATGTTTCAACAGATTATGTATTTGATGGAACTGCTAAGGCGCCGTATAAAGAAACCGACGAAACAAACCCTCAATCTGTTTATGGGTCATCAAAAAGGAAGGGAGAGCTTGATGTCATGGAACTATGTCCAGATGCGATTATCATTCGTACATCTTGGGTATATTCTGTGCATGGAAAGAATTTTGTGAAGACTATGATGCGCTTAATGGCAGAAAAAGATCAATTATCAGTTGTTGCGGATCAACAGGGAACACCGACCTGGGCAGCTGACATTGCATCAGCTATTATGCAGATTATTGGTTCACCAAAATGGGTTCCTGGTATTTATCATTTTTCAAACCTTGGTGAGACTACTTGGTTTGAATTTGCACGTGAAATAAAAAAGTTAATTGATAGTACTTGTAAGGTGAATCCTATTCCTACTCATGAATATCCTACACCAGCCAAAAGACCTTTATATAGTGTATTAGACAAGCAAAAGATTGTCTCTACTTTTGGTATTGAATTGATCGATTGGAAGAAAAGCCTGAGTAACTGTATAGATAAATTAATGAAAGAAGCTTAAGCATTGAAGCCTTTTGAATTCGTATTCTTATTTTTATTTAGCGGTTTTTCGGAATGCTCCATCGAGCTCATCACGGAGGCTAGTTGGCTTTCGAGTTGTATATTTTTTAGCCTAACTTCTTCCATGGTTGATTCGATTTGCTTAAACTCGTCAAGCGCCTTCATCAAAATGTCTTTTTCTCTCGTCAGGAAATCGATATCTGACAGAAGTTTCAGTTTCTCGTCTTGAAGCATTCTCATTCTGCCTTCAAGCTCTGCAATTTTCTCCTCTAATAATATTGTTTCCTGGGGGTCCATCATGTTCAAATGTAAAAAACAATGATGTTATATCAAAGCGAACCCGATTGAATTAGGGGTATTGGCTATAGCATTAGAGGCTAATCGTGTATATTTGCACTCTAAATTGTTGCTATGGCACTAATTAAAGCTAGGTTGGCTGATAATGCTTTTGGAATGGATATTATTGATGAAGATAGTCACTCTATCCGAATGGATATTCCTGCAGACCAAGGGGGTAATGGAGCGGGATTTAGGCCTATGCAGACTCTTTTAGGAGCTCTATGTGGATGCAGTGCGGTGGATGTAATCAGTATACTTAAAAAGCAAAAGCAAGGATTAACGAATTTGGAGATTGAGGCTGATGGTCAGCGTGAAGCAGGTAAAGAACCTTCCCTATGGAAAACGGTCAATGTTATGTTTAAGTTGAGTGGAGAAATAGATGCATCCAAAGGCTTTCGTGCAGTCGATCTTTCCATAAAAAAATATTGTTCAGTTGCTGAGACATTAAGGCTAGCAGGAGCTACTATTGATTTCACCGTTCATGTAAATGGGGAAGAAGTAAAAGGATAACACTCACGATTTTAATTTTATTAGATGCGTCCAGAAACAATCGCTATACGAACACAGACAGAGAGAACAGCTGAAAAGGAACATTCAACACCCTTGTTTTTGACAAGCAGTTTTGTTTATGATTCAGCCGAAGATATGGCAGCTGCGTTTGCAGATGACAGTTTGGATGTAAATATTTATTCTCGATTTTCAAATCCTACAGTAGACGAGTTTATTAAAAAAGTCTGTTTACTAGAGGGAGCTGAAGATGGCATCGCTACTGGAACAGGCATGGCTGCTGTGTTTTCAACGTTTATGACTTTTCTATCTTCAGGCGATCATATTATTTCTGCCTCAGCTGTTTTTGGGTCAACCCATACTATCCTGACAAAATACTTGAATCGTTGGGGTATTGACTTTAGTTATTTCGACATGAATCATCCTGATAGTATTGAGGTCCTTATCAAGCCCAATACAAAAATGCTTTATGTTGAAACGCCATCAAATCCAGGGTTAGATATTATTGATT
>CANKGM010000065.1 GCA_947481355.1 Chitinophagaceae bacterium | reverse complement strand
TAGACTTATAAAATATTCTTTATGTCACGTCCTGTTCGGTTTAATTTAAACGTTAAAGATTCCTCAGACCGTGGTATCAATCAGATAGAAATGCCAGAGGGTCATGTGGGCGAAGGTTTTTTTGCCACATCTTTGGACAAGGTTGTTGGACTTGCTCGAAAAAATTCACTTTGGCCTCTGCCTTTTGCTACATCTTGTTGTGGCATCGAATTCATGGCTACAATGGGTTCTCATTACGATTTGTCTAGGTTTGGTTCTGAACGGGTTGGTTTCTCTCCTCGTCAATGCGATTTACTCATGGTTATGGGTACCATTGCTAAAAAAATGGGCCCAGTAGTTAGGCAAGTTTACCTGCAAATGGCTGAACCACGTTGGGTTATCGCAGTAGGTGCATGCGCTTCAAGCGGAGGAATTTTTGATACCTATTCTGTTTTACAGGGTATTGATCAGGTAATTCCTGTAGATGTATATGTTCCGGGATGTCCTCCAAGACCAGAAGCTATTATTGATGGGTTTTTAAAAATACAAGACCTTGTTGGCGATGAGTCGCTTCGTAGAAGAACGGATGAGAAATATAAGTTGTTGATGGAAAGCTATGGTATTGAATAATTTGATCGAGCAGAATTACAAAAAAATAGAAGCATGTCGTTGACTAATAATTTCATAAAGGAAAAGCTCACTAACCAATTCGGGGAATTTATCCTCGGCATTGAGGAGTCATATGGCATGCTGAGTGTGACTGTAAAGAGTGAAGTAAATTTGAAAGTGTTGACTTTTTTGCATGATGACGCAGAATTGTCGTTTAATTTTTTAACTGATTTAACTGGTGTGCATTTTCCAGATAGGAAAGGAGAGGAACTTTCTGTGGTATACCATTTACATAACTTGGTTAAAAATGCAAGGCTTAGAATAAAAATTTACGTACCTGTTGAAAAGCCTGATGTATATACAGCAACTGGCTTATTTAGTGGGGCTAATTGGATGGAGCGGGAGACGTATGATTTTTTCGGTGTCAATTTTGTTGGCCATCCTGATTTAAGGCGGGTATTGAATGTGGATGAAATGGATTATTTCCCATTGAGAAAAGAATTTCCATTAGAAGATCAAACGCGTGTTGATAAGGATGATGAAATGTTTGGACGATAAGTAATGTAAAAGAAAAATTTATTTAAGATATTCTATGCAGGAGCAATTAAATATAAATCTACCGGAAGGGTCCATTGAAAAGCAAACGACAAGATTAAATCTTGGTCCAACGCATCCCGCTACACATGGTGTTTTTCAAAACATCCTTGAGATGGATGGAGAACGAATTATTAAAACTGAATCCACTGTTGGCTATATCCATAGGGCATTTGAAAAAATTGCTGAACGTAGACCACTCTATCAAATTACTACACTTACAGATCGCTTGAATTATTGCTCATCACCAATTAACAATATGGGGTGGCATTTAACATGCGAAAAACTATTGGGAGTAAAAACACCCAAGCGAGTGGATTATCTCCGGGTTATCATCATGGAGCTTGCACGCATTACAGACCACCTTATATGTAATTCCATCGTAGGAGTAGATACAGGAGCGTATACTGGATTCCTTTATGTAATGCAATATCGTGAGTTGGCTTATGAAATCTATGAAGAAGTATGTGGTTCAAGGTTGACAACGAATATGGGAAGGATTGGTGGTTTTGAGCGTGATTTTTCATTTGCAGCATTTCAAAAACTTGAAAAATTCTTGAATGAATTTCCTGCAGTTTGGAAGGAATTCGAAAACCTATTTAACCGAAATAGAATTTTTGTAGAAAGAACACGCGGAACAGGTGCTATATCTGCTGAGCGAGCATTGAATTATAGTTTTACTGGACCAAACTTACGTGCAGCAGGAGTTGATTATGATGTAAGAGTACATTCTCCTTATTCTTCTTATGAGGATTTCGAATTTATTATACCAGTAGGTACCACGGGCGATAATTATGATCGTTTCATGGTTCGCAATGCAGAAATATGGGAGTCATTGAGTATCATGAAGCAGGCCTATCAAAAAGTGCAGGATTTTAAGGGCGCTGAAGCTGAAGTCTATCATGCTGACGTACCAGAATATTATCTTCCTGAGAAGGCAGATGTGTACACAAAGATGGAAGCCCTCATTTATCACTTTAAAATTGTGATGGGTGAAACGGATATTCCTGCAGGTGAAGTGTATCAAAGTGTTGAGGGTGGAAATGGTGAGCTTGGATTTTATTTGATAACTGATGGCGGAAGAGCTCCATTTAGGTTGCATTTCCGTAGGCCATGTTTTATATATTATCAGGCTTATGCTGAGATTGTAAAAAATACAATGCTCAGTGATGCTATTGTTACACTCAGCAGTCTAAACTTGATTGCAGGAGAAATGGACGCATAAAACCAGATACAAACAGAAAAAAATGTTGAAGTTTTCAGACAATAAATTAAAAGAGGTAAAGAAAATCATTGATCGCTACCCTCAAGGGAAACAAAAAAGCGCATTGATTCCTTTATTGCATATGGCACAATCTGAATTCGGTGGATGGCTTAGTCCTGAATCAATGGATTATATTGCTTCACTGCTTACCATTGACCCGATTGAAGTATATGAGGTAGCTACATTTTATAGCATGTATAACCTTCAGCCTGTTGGCAAGCATGTTTTTGAAGTATGCCAAACAGGTCCTTGCATGCTGAATGGCAGTGACAATATCATAAATTACATTAAAACGAAGCTGAATATTGGAGTAGGAGAAACAACTGAGGACGGATTGTTTACGTTGAAAACCGTGGAGTGTCTTGGCGCCTGTGGTTATGCACCAATGATGCAGTTGGGCGATCATTATAGAGAGCATTTAACCAAAGAAAAAGTGGATGCGATTATTGAAGAGTGTAGAGGTAAAGAATAATTGACCTGCAAAGCATAAAGCAACATGGCAAAAAAAGTATTGTTAGAAAAAGCACACATCAAGGGTATCCGGGCTTATGACGTATACAAGGCTCAAGGTGGTTATGCCTCTGTTGAAAAGGCATTAAAGATGGATCCTGCAGCTATAGTGGAAGAAGTGAAGAAGAGCGGACTTCGTGGTAGAGGTGGTGCAGGATTTCCAACTGGTATGAAATGGAGCTTTTTGGCAAAGCCTGAAGGTGTTCCTCGCTATCTGGTTTGTAATGCGGATGAATCAGAGCCTGGTACATTTAAGGATAGGTATTTAATGGAGTTTCTTCCTCACTTGCTTATTGAGGGTTTAATCGTTTCTTCATTCGCTTTGGGTAGTAATAGCACATACATTTATATCCGCGGTGAATATGCATGGATTGTTAATATTCTTGAACAGGCAATCGAGGAAGCTAAACAACATGGCTATCTCGGAAAAAATATTTTGAATACAGGGTTTGACTGCGAGATTTATGTTCAACGTGGTGCAGGTGCTTATATCTGTGGTGAAGAAACTGCACTTATCGAGTCTCTTGAAGGCAAACGTGGAAATCCAAGAATTAAGCCTCCATTTCCTGCAATCAAAGGTTTATGGGATTGCCCAACCGTTGTGAATAATGTTGAAACAATTGCGGCTGTTGTGCCAATCATCAACATGGGTGGTGAAGAGTATGCCAAAATTGGAGTTGGAAGGTCAACCGGTACGAAATTATTATCTGCTTGTGGAAATATCAATAAGCCAGGTGTATATGAAATTGATATGACCATATCAGTTGAAGAATTTATTTTTAGTGATGAGTATTGTGGCGGTATACCTAACGGCAAAAGATTAAAAGCCTGTATTCCTGGAGGATCGTCTGTTCCAATTCTTCCCGCAAATTTATTGTTGAAAACAGCAAAAGGTGAAACACGGTATATGAATTATGAAAGTCTTTCTGATGGCGGATTTGCAACCGGTTCAATGATGGGCTCAGGTGGATTTATAGTATTAGACGAAGATCAATGTATTGTAAGGCATACCATGAGTCTTGCTCGTTTTTATAGGCATGAGAGTTGTGGGCAATGCTCACCATGCAGAGAAGGAACAGGATGGATGGAAAAAATTCTTACTAAGATTGAAAATGGAAAGGGACAGTCAAGTGATATTGATCTGTTGTGGGACATACAACGAAAAATTGAAGGGAATACGATTTGTCCTCTTGGCGATGCCGCTGCTTGGCCCGTTGCCGCAGCAATTAGGCATTTCAGGGATGAATTTGAGTGGCATGTGAATAATCCTTCTCTGTGTTTGACTGAGAATTATGGCTTAGCACATTATGCAGATGAATTAAGTATTGTTTCTTAATCGAAATATAGAGGGGTACTACCCGTTAAAAAAAATATATGGCCGAAGAAGTCAAAAAAATTAAAGTAACAATCGACAACATCACGATTGATGTTCCCATGGGAACAACCATTTTACAAGCTGCTCGCATGATCGGTGGTGATGTAGTTCCCCCTGCCATGTGCTATTATAGTAAGTTGCAAGGTAGTGGCGGTAAATGTCGTACATGTTTAGTAGAGGTTAGTAAGGGTAGTGAAGCTGATCCGCGTCCAATGCCTAAATTGGTAGCAAGTTGTAGAACAGGCGTGATGGATGGAATGGAAGTGAAAAACATGACAAGCCCTCGTGTTGAAGATGCTCGAAATGGTGTTGTTGAATTTCTATTACTCAATCATCCTCTTGATTGCCCAATTTGTGACCAAGCTGGTGAATGTCATTTGCAAGATCTTGGCTATGAACATGGAAAGGAAGGTACCCGATATGAATTCAAGAGAAGAACATTTGATAAGCATGACCTAGGTCCATATATTCAGCTGCATATGACACGTTGTATCTTATGCTACAGATGTGTTTATACGGCAGATCAGCTAACTGATAAACGTGTTCATGGTGTGCTCAGTAGGGGAGATCATTCCGAGATAGCAACGCATATCGAAAAATCTTTAGACAATAATTTTATTGGGAATGTTATTGATGTTTGTCCAGTTGGTGCATTAACTGATAAAACATTCCGATTTAAAAATAGGGTTTGGTTTACTAAGCCTATGAGCGCACATCGTGACTGTAAATGTTGCTCAGGTAAGGTTACCCTATGGCAACGTGGGGAAGATGTTCTCCGTGTTACAGCCAGAAAAGATCAGTGGGGTGAAGTGGAAGAATGGATTTGTAATGAATGTCGATTTGAGAAAAAAAATACAGCAGATTGGATCATAGAAGGACCTACACAAGTGAATAGGCATTCTGTTATCTCTCAAGGGCATTATGAACATGTTTTAAAACCAACAGAAACATTTTCTGCAGTGCATGGCGGACGCAAGCCAAAGCTGTTGATGGACATACATAGTGTGAGTGAAGTAAATGATCCTTCAGTTGATCTAAGTCTAATTAATGGGTCAGCTACAGGGGAAGTGTTTAATCATCCAACAAAAACTCAAGAGTAGTATGACGATTCTACAAATAGACTTTTTCTACTTTTTAGAAAAACTTTTGCTCATTGGAGGAGTGATAACATTCTCTCTAGTTATAGCCATGTATACTACGTATGCTGAAAGAAAAGTTGCTGCAGTGTTACAAGATAGGCTTGGTCCAAATCGAGCTGGACCATTTGGTTTGTTACAACCTCTTGCGGATGGATTAAAATTATTTTTCAAGGAAGAAATTATTCCGCTTACTTCTAATAAATTATTATTCGTAATCGGACCAGCGTTGGCAATGATTACTGCAATGTTAACCAGTGCAGTAATTCCTTGGGGAAGTACTGTTAACATTTTTGGCCGGAATGTAAGTTTACAAATTGCAGATGTAAATATTGGAATTCTTTATGTATTTGGTGTAGTTAGTTTGGGAGTATATGGCATCATGATTGGAGGTTGGTCATCAAATAACAAATTCTCTCTAATCGCTGCAGTACGTGGAGCCTCACAGATTATATCATATGAACTTGCTATGGGCTTATCACTTATTGCATTACTCATGATGACTGGGTCTTTAAGCTTGAAAACAATCGTCGAGCAACAAATGAGTGGCGGCTGGGGAGGATTCCTAGGATGGAATGTATTGTATCAGCCATTAGGCTTTTTAATTTTTTTAATCTGTGTATTTGCAGAATGCAATAGAACCCCTTTTGATCTTCCTGAAGCAGAAAATGAATTGAACTTCGGATACCATCAAGAATACTCTTCTATGAAACTAGGTTTCTATTTATTCGCTGAGTACATAAATATGTTTATCTCAAGTGCTATTGTATCAACATTATTTTTCGGTGGTTATGATATCCCTTTTGTAAATGAAGCAACGCTTGCACATACCCTAGGGGGCAATGTGGTTGCACTTTTGGGTGTAGCTGCATTATTGGCTAAGATTGTTTTTTTCTTATTCTTTTTCATGTGGGTGCGTTGGACAATTCCAAGATTTCGATATGATCAGTTGATGGACTTAGGGTGGAAGAAGTTGATTCCACTAGCATTGGCTAATATGTTAATCACCGCAATTGTAATTCTTTGGCTTAATAAATAAAGTATGGCATCATTAACAACCAGGTCGAAAGTATTAGAGCAAACGCCATTGAATTTAATGGAGCGTTTGTATCTACCTTCTATATTTAAAGGAATGGCCATAACCTTTTCTCACATTTTCAAAAAAAAGGCAACAATCAGCTATCCTGAAGAGCAGCGTCCATTTAGCCCAGTATTTAGAGGATTACATGTTCTTAATAGGGATGAGGATGGTCGTGAGAATTGTACTGCATGTGGATTATGTGCTGTTTCTTGTCCTGCAGAAGCCATTACCATGGAAGCAGCGGAAAGACAACCTAACGAAGAGCATCTATACCGTGAGGAAAAATATGCCGCTAAGTATGAAATAAATATGCTGCGTTGCATTTTCTGTGGCCTCTGCGAAGAGGCTTGTCCGAAAGATGCAATTTACTTATCTGAAACATTTGCGCCTTCAAATTTTACCCGTAAAGGATTCATATATTCCAAAGACCAACTTTTGATTCCTGATCCCAACACGGAGAAGGAAAAATATCAAGTAGCCAAAGGATTACGGGAAGTACACAAAAAAAATAAAAAGTAGTATGTCTATAATAGAAATTCTTTTCTGGTTTCTCACTGCGTTAGCACTTTTTGGTGCTTTGATGGTGGTTTTTAGCAAGAATCCCGTCCATAGTGTATTGTGGTTAATCTCAGTATTCTTTTCTATTTCAGGTCATTACATTTTAATGAATGCCCAATTTTTAGCGATTGTTAACATGATTGTATATGCTGGGGCAATTATGGTATTATTTTTGTTCGTGATCATGTTGATGAACATGAATACTGAAAGTGAACCACAAAAAAGTAAGTGGTTGAGAATAGCTGCTTCATTGTCCGGAGGAAGCTTAATGCTGGTGCTTGTTGCCGCATTGAAGGATACTAACGGAAAAGTTACAGGGGTGTTCAAAGTCGAAGGAAATATAGGATTGATAAAAAATTTAGGACAGGTGCTCTTTACAGATTATGTGTTGCCATTTGAAATCAGCAGTGTATTGTTTTTAAGTGCAATGGTCGGTGCGGTGCTGTTAGGAAAAAAAGAAACGAACTCAATCATCTCATAAATCGAAACAGAAAAAAATGCCTATAAATTATTATATACTACTTTCTGTTGCACTCTTTTCAATTGGTATTGTAGGGGTGTTGACAAGACGAAATGCGATTATTATATTTATGTGTATAGAGATTATGCTCAATGCAGTAAATCTATTGCTTGTTGCGTTCTCTAAAATGCATCATCTCAGGGCGTTGGTTGCTGATAGGGCAACGACTGTTGGAACAGATGCTCAACTATTTGTATTTTTTATAATGGTTGTTGCTGCAGCAGAAGTAACTGTTGGCCTGGCAATTATTGTTATGTTGTATAGGAATATCCATTCGGTAGATATCAATTTTCTGAATAGGTTGAAACATTAGTTTTGAATGTGTGGCGTTTTATTGTTTGACATTTATTAATAGTTAATATGAGCAAATTTGTTTTTTTAATTCCATTATTGCCTTTGATTGGTTTTTTGATCAATGGACTTGGAAGGAATTTACTTTCAAGAACTGCTGTAGTGGCAATTGGTTGTGGTACGCTTATCTTGTCATTCATATTGAGTGCTATATTATTTAAAGAAATCTTGTCAACGGGAATTGCAACTGGAGTTATAACTTATTTTGATTTTATTAATACAGCAGGGCTAGACATTAAATTTGCATTTCAGGTAGATCAGTTGAGTGTGTTGTTTCTCTTGATTATTACTGGTATTGGATCTCTTATTCATATTTACTCTGCAGCATACATGCACGATGAAACTGTGCCACATTATGCGCGATATTTTGCTTATTTGAATCTCTTTGTTTTTTCTATGTTGTTGTTGGTGCTTGGAGCCAATTTTGTTGTAATGTTTATTGGGTGGGAAGGTGTTGGCCTTTGCTCTTATTTATTGATTGGATTTTGGTTTAAAAATGCAGATTATAACAATGCCGCTAAGAAAGCATTTGTAATGAACCGGATTGGTGATCTAGGCTTCTTATTAGCCATCTTCTGGATGCTTTCGCAATTTGGAACAGTTGCTTACATAGATCTTTTTCCGAAAGTTGCCTCTGCACCGGTACCTGTTTTAACTGGTATAACCATGTTGCTTTTCATTGGAGCAATGGGGAAGTCAGCTCAAATACCATTATATACATGGCTTCCAGATGCCATGGCTGGCCCAACGCCAGTATCAGCGCTGATACATGCTGCTACAATGGTTACAGCAGGTATTTATATGATTGCCCGTAGCAATGTACTCTATTCCCTTGCTCCTATCTCGCAGAATGTAGTTGCTATCATAGGTATTTCAACTGCATTATTAGCAGCAACAATTGCATTAAAGCAAAATGATATCAAAAAAATACTTGCTTATTCTACAGTAAGTCAACTAGGATTAATGTTTTTAGCCTTGGGTGTTGGTGCTTATGGTGCTGGTGTCTTTCATGTAATGACACATGCATTTTTTAAAGCCTTATTGTTTCTTGGTGCTGGTAGTGTTAT
>CANKGM010000064.1 GCA_947481355.1 Chitinophagaceae bacterium | reverse complement strand
TCAAAACTATCAAACGAATATCTATGGCATGATCAACCGGTCAGGGTATATCACTGACTATACGCGTGACATTTCTGCCAACGTGATTTTAAAATATAAGTTCGATAAATTGATCAAAGGGCTTTATGCTAAAGTGCAAACCAACCTTTCTTCTTATACCGCGTATGCCGCTGATAGAAGTAAAACTTCGTCAGTATTTAAAATGACAACAACACCTGATGGGGATATCGCTTACAATCAATATGGTGCAAATACCGATATTAAAAATAGCTTTTTACTTTCTAGCAGTGCACAGTATTGGTATTTGCAAGGAACCATTGGGTATGAAAAAACCGATGGAGATCATCATTTGAGTACAAAGTTATTTTATGATAGAAGAGAAGCTATCTTCAACTTTGATTTGCCAGAATTCAAACAGAATAATGCCTTCACTGCTTCATATGATTACAAAAACAAATATTTTGTTGAAGGGGCACTTAATTATAGCGGAAATAATCGATACCCGCAGGACAAGCAATTTGGATTGTTTTATGCAGGAGGTATAGGGTATGATATTGCTCAAGAAAATTTCATCAAGAATAATTCAGGACTTGGTTGGATCAATAAATTGAAATTGAGAGCCACTTACGGGTTAACAGGAAATGCCAATGTTGGTTATTTCAGCTGGAGAGAATCATATAATACCGATTTTACGATTCCAGCATATCCAATGGGTATCAATAGAACAATAACTTCTTTTAGTCTTTCTCAAAACACCTTTGCTAATCCATTCGTATCATGGGAAAAAGCCAATAAGCTAAATGTTGGATTAGATATCGAGATGTTTAAGAATCATTTGCAGCTTTCTGCTGAGTATTATTCAAATCGTTATTTTGATTTGTTGGGTATGCGTGGCAGACAAACTGCTCTTGCTGGTATTATTTATCCAATGGAAAACATTGGGATCAATCAATATACTGGAACTGAATTTTCCGCAACATATCAAAATCAACACAGAGGCTTCAACTATTTCATAACAGGCAATCTTTCTATCGAGCAGTCAAAAGTAATTTACATGGATGAAATCCAATCGTACAATTGGAATGCTCGAACAGGAAGGCCAGTGGGGATGACCTTTGGCTATATGGCTGATGGATTCATTCAAACGGCTGAAGAAGCTAGAACAAGTCCTTCTATTGCAGGAGTTGTGTTACAGCCAGGAGATTTGAAATTGCAGGACATGAACGAAGATGGCGTCATAAATATTTATGATCAACAGCCCATTGGAAGCGATAAGCCAGTTATTTATTATGGGCTAACGACAGGCATAAGTTTTAAGAACTTTGATATCACCCTTTTAGTTCAAGGTGTTCAGAATAAGATGTATTTATTGCCAGGTGATTATTCATTTGGATTTAATGGCAGAAGTCAAGGCTACAGCCATATTTCTAACAGATGGGTACCTGAAAATTCTTTAAGTGCTACTTATCCTAGACTTACAGCAGGGGTTAATGCAAACAATGATTACAACGCATTTTATGGTGCAAATGCCAATTCGTTTTGGATGCATAAAGGGGATTATTTTAGAATAAAAAATATTGATATTGGTTACACAATCAATGCAGGATGGCTTCGTAGAATGAAGGTGGCTTCATGTAGGGTTTTCTTTAATGGAATGAACTTGTTTACTAAGGCAGCCTTTAATAGGGTAGACCCTGAAGTATATACACAGGTATATCCTATACAAAAAGTCATGAATTTTGGATTAAACATTAAGTTTTAATTCTTAACGCATAATTAAAATGATGATAATGGATCAACGATATAGAAAAAAAATGTTTGATATGCAATCTGATCAAAAAAATACGAAGCTTGTCATGAAGATACCTTACCTCACTTTGTTGTTTTTCATGGGACTAGTTTTACTATTTAGCTCATGTAGAAAAACATACGAGAGTGTTCCTTTGGATGCTACCACTGATCCGTATATATGGGATGCAAGTGATTCTAATGCAACCTTTGCAAATCAGTACTTGAGAACTATTTATGCAAAACTTCCATTCACATATAATCGAATTGGAACTGATCTACTTGATGCAGCATCTGATGATGCAGTCTCTTCTCAAAATTCATTAAGCCCTGTAGAGATTATGGCTACTGGTGGTATAACGGTTTTTTCAAATCCTGATAACACATGGGCATCAAGTTATGCAGGTATTAGAATGGCTACCATATTTTTGAACAATTTTGGTATTGTGCCGTATAAAAACCTAGCAGAGAAACGAGCTTGGTTTGGTGAAGCTCGTGTGTTAAGGGCATATTATTATTGGGAATTGGTTAAACGTTTCGGAGGTGTGCCATTGCTTGGAGATTCTGTTAAAACGCTCAATGATAATATGGATTTACGTCGCAGCAAATTTGGAGAATGTATCGCATACATTGTTTCTGAATGTGATCGTGCTAAAGACAGTCTAAGGGCAGATCCAGTTGATGATAATAACCTCGGTCGATGGTCAAAAGCTGGTGCTATGGCCTTGAAAGCGCGCGTTCTATTGTATGCTGCTAGTCCATTATACAATGGTGGTGGTAATGGTAATGAATTAGTGGCTTACTCGGGTTATGATGCAAATCGCTGGAAACTTGCTGCTGATGCTGCTCGAGAGGTATTAGACCTGAATACGTATACTCTGGAAGATAATTTTGCTAATATATTTATTAGTCAACGAAGCAGTGAGGTGATTTTTGCTCGTTTGAATGAGACCTCTACTAATGTGGAGACAAGCAATGGTCCTCCAGGTTTCTCTACTGCACAAGGTGGAGGCAATACTAGTCCAACTCAAGAACTTGTTGATGCATACACCATGTTGAATGGTAAATCAATTACTGATCCTACTTCTGGATATGATCCTAATTATCCATACGTAGGAAGAGATTTGCGTTTTGGGGCCACTATTCTTTACAATGGGGCTAAATGGCTAAATGGTTATCTCGAAACATTTGATGGTGGAGTGAGTAGACCAGGTGGATCAATAACACAAACCAAGACAGGCTATTATATGCGCAAGTTTTTGGGAAATTTTGAAAGTCAAGCCTCTTATTCAAAGCAGTATCACGATAATATTTACTTCAGACTTGGAGAAGTTCTATTGAACTATGCTGAGGCGGAGAATGAGGCTAATGGGCCAAGTATTCCCGTATATGATGCACTTGAGGTACTTAGATTAAGAGCAGGATTGGATTCAAATTCAATTGCATCAAATATTACGAAAGATGAAATGCGTGAGGTGATTAGAGCTGAACGTAGAAAAGAACTTGCTTTTGAAGAACATCGATTCTGGGATGTTAAACGTTGGAAAATTGCCGGTGAAGTATACAATAAACCATTGCATGGTGTACAAATCATACGCTCTAGTCTTGGTGATTTAAATTATTTCCCAACAACGGTATTGACCACCAATTTTGATGAAAGCAAAATGTATTTCTATCCAATTCCATATAATGAAATGGTAGCGAATGCGAATATGCAACAAAATCCGGGTTGGTAAACGAACTAAAATTACAATTGAAATCATTTTTATGAAAAGAACATATTACTTACTCTCCTTTCTTTTGCTATTTACCTTCACTGGGATAATGGCGCAGAATAAAATTACTGGAGTAATTAAAGATGCTAATAGTGTATTGTCTGGCGTGAATGTTGTTGAAAAAGGAATTCCTTCAAACGGCGTAATCACAGATAATGCAGGTATGTTTTCAATAACATTGAAAGGAACTTCTAAAACACTGGTGGTTAGTCGAGTTGGCTATGCTACTCAAGAAGTTAAGGTGAGCGCTGTTAGTAAAGACCTTGAAATTACATTAGCGCCCAGGGATCAGGATCTTAATCAGGTTTTGGTTGTAGGGTATGGTACTAAAAAAAGAATTACCAATACGGGATCGGTAAGCTCACTTAATGCTGCAGTAGTAAGAAATATTCCAACATCAAATGTTCAAAATACACTTCAAGGAAAACTACCGGGTTTCTTTTCTGTACAACGAGGTGGTCAACCGGGTAAAGATGCGTCCGACTTTTTCATTCGTGGCGTTAGTTCATTGAATACTTCAGGTAATAAACCCTTGATTATTGTAGATGATATTGAATACACTTATGAGCAACTTTCTCAGATCAACGTAAATGAGATTGAAAATATATCAATTCTAAAAGATGCATCTACCACTGCCATTTATGGTATTAAAGGTGCTAATGGTGTATTGATTGTGAGAACACGCAGAGGTAATTCAGGTGCTCCTATGGTTAATGTGCGTGTAGAGAATGGTACTCAATCACCAACTAGGGTTCCTAAATTTCTTAATGCATACAAAACGGCAAGTCTAGTTAATGAAGCACTACAAAATGATGGTTTACAGCCTCAGTTTACTTCTGAAGACTTAAGCTTATTTCAATCTCACCAAGACCCCTATACACATCCTGATGTGAATTGGTATAATGAAGTTTTAAAATCAAACTCTTCTCAGTCTAATACGAATGTTGATATTTCTGGTGGAACTGAAAGTGTGAAATACTTTTTATCTGGTGGTGCATTTATACAAAATGGTAATTTGAAACACTTCGTAGATCCGCGAAATGGAGATATGAATAACAACTATTTTTATCGCCGATTTAACTTTAGAAATAACCTCGATATCCAGGCTACAAAAACGCTTAAATTGAGATTAGACGTAACTGGACGATTCGGTCAAATTAATGAACCAGCTCTCCATCCATATTTTGGAAAAGGTTCTGGTGGTGTAATGCAAGAAATTTATGATTTCAAAAGTATAACGCCTTATGCAGCACCGGTACTAAATCCTAATGGTAGTTATGCCTTTGCGCATGGTCCAAATCTTGATAACGAAGCAACCATCAATGCTCGTTTAGCTACACTTGGTTATTTCAGGACGAATAGAACTGACTATAATGTCTTATTTGGTGTAACTCAGAAACTCGACGCTATCACGCAAGGACTTTCCTTCGAAGCACGTATTGCTTATGCCAGTACAAATGATATTATTCGGGATATGCGCAGAGAGAGTAACCCACCTGCATATTATTATAATTCTGCAGACAATTCATATTTATTGGATAAAAACGATTTGTATTCCTTAAGTAAGTTTAATCTTCGTTCTGGAAATAACCTGTTTGATAAACGTGTTAATCTTCAAGCGTATTTGACATACGATAGAACATTTGGTAATCATCATTTCAATTCAATTGCATTGATGAACCAAAACTCCTACACTACAAAAAATTATTTCCTTCCTACTCTAACAGTTCCTGAAAAGTTTCAAGGCTTCACCATGAAATTAGGGTATGACTTCAAGAGTAAATATCTTCTGGATTTTAATGCAGGATATAATGGATCAGATAGGTTCCAATCTGGAAATCGTTTTGGTTTCTTCCCTGCCCTTGGTGTAGGTTGGAATATTTCTGAAGAGAAAGGATTTAAAGACAAGCTTCCATTTATACAGCTTCTAAAACTAAGAGGGTCTTATGGTTTAGTAGGATCTGACGCGGTTCCAGATAACAGGTATCTCTATCAACAGTTTTACAACAGAGGGACTCCTTATTATTTCGGACAAAATGCCATTACTTCTATTGGATTGACCGAAGGAAGTTTGGGTAATGCCTTTGTAACATGGGAGAAGGCGAAAAAAGCGGATGTGGGAATTGACTTGAACATGTTTAATGGACTTTCCATTACGTTTGATTATTTTAATGATTATAGATATGATCAATTGTTCTATCCTGGATCAATTTCTTCTATCATAGGTATTGGTTTTGCAAGACAGAACTTAGCTACTGTAAGAAACAAAGGGTTTGATGGACAGATAAAGTATCAAAATAAAGTTGGTAAAGTATATTATGATGCAGCATTCGTTTTCTCCGTAGCTAAAAATAAAATCTTGTTTCAAGATGAAGCATCTCCTGCTTATCCATGGTTATCTAGAACAGGATATCCTATCGGACAGCCATTTGGGTATGAATATATCGGCTTTTACCAAAGTCAAGAGGATATCAACAATTCTGCCAAGCCTAATATTGACGCATCAAACATAAAGCCTGGGGATTTAAAATACAAAGACCTTAATGACGATGGCATTATCGATCAACGGGATCAAGGACCAATTGGGATGCCTAATTTACCCAATACGACACTTGGTTTTAATGCTGGCTTACATTATAAAGGATTTGATTTGAGTGTATTGATTCAAGGTTCCTTTAATTACAGTTTTTCTGTTAAGGGAATTGGTATTGAACCGTTTCAAAGCCAAATGCAGCCTGTACATGAGTTAAGGTGGACTGAACAAAATGCTCAGAATGCTGCGTTTCCTCGGTTGTCATCCAATCCATCAAACATAAGTAGTCCTACGGCATATCCATCTAGCTTTTGGTTGATTGATGCTCGATACATTCGTTTGAAAACAGTTGATCTTGGGTATAAAGTACCCATTCAGTCTTCTAAATTCTCAATAAGCAGTTTGAGATTTTATATGAGTGCCTACAATTTATTTACGTTTACTAACTATTCATTGTATCAGCAAGATCCTGAGGTTTCATCTAATTCAGCTGGGGATTCTTACTTGAATCAGCGAGTTATCAATTTTGGAGCACAGGTTTCTTTCTAGGATAACTAAATATCTTTTTAAAAGGGAAATATTCGGCTAACACTGATATTTCCCTTTTACATTTAAGGAAATATAAGTACATTAGAAAGACGCAAATTGCGAGATACCACATTGACTTTTATAATATTTAAGAAGTGATTTATTTTTTTAAGAATTTGTTGAAGAGTAAGAAGTTGAGTCTAATCGGCTTTGTCCTTTTTTTGTTTTGTCTTCTTGCTTTGTTAACCTCAGATATTAATTCATCTGCTTCAGTACCAAACGCTTCATTTTGGCTTTGGCGATATCTGGGAAGGCTTCATCCACTGATGGTGCATTTCCCTATTGGTGTATTAATTGTGGCAGCAATCGGTGAACTTTTTACATTAAATAATTTTTTCACTTCGCTTAGGTCGGGCATTCGTTTAATGCTTGGTGTAGGGGTTATGACTACAGCGTGTTCTGTTTTATTTGGTTTGTTATTGGCGAAGGATGGTGATTATGGAAAAGAATTGTTATCGCTACATCAATGGATTGGGATCGCCACATTTTTTCTTGGTGCTATTTCATGGTATTTACTTCAAAAAATAATCAATAATAATAAAGTATCCTGGATAAGAGGGTATAGGTCATTTTTATTCTTAACGGCTATAGGTGTTGGTCTTGCTGGACATTTTGGGGCGTCGTTGACACATGGTGCGGACTACTTGTCTAGTACCTTGCCTTGGAGTTCAGATTATGATGGGGTTAATGTAAAATCTGTTGACCCCTCTATGCTTAAAAATGATACAGCTAAGCTTAATGCTCAACAAATTCTAGAATTGAACGTTCAGGTCAGAGCCATATTTGCACACAACTGCTATAAATGCCATGGTGCTGAAAAAGTAAAAGGAGATTTGCGACTTGATCGACGAGACCTTATTTTTAAAGGAGGTGAACATGGTGAAATAATCATACCAGGTAATCCGGATGAAAGTGAATTGTATCGTAGAATCAATCTACCTGATCATGATAAAGAGTTGATGCCTTCGAAGGGAAAAAAGTTGGCAGCTTCAGACATTGCATTAATTCGGTATTGGATACAGAAGGGAGCACCATGGCCTGCCGGGGTTGATAAAGGAAGTGCCTTCAGGGTTGCCTTGTTAGCTCCACGAAATCCTGCTTTGCCAGCAGTTTCTAATGATCTCAATAATCCTATTGATTTATGGACCAATCAATATTTTTCCAAGAATAAAATTGCATGGCCTACGCTAGTCAATGATCAAATTTTTTTAAAGCGAATTTTTCTTGACATCATCGGCTTATTGCCTACACCTGAAGAAGTTCAATTATTCGTCAATGATAAACAAGTTGATAAGCGCGAGCGATGGGTTAGATTGCTGCTTGATCGTCAGGATGATTACGCTACGCATTGGCTGAGTTTTTGGAATGATCTCTTGCGAAATGATTATACTGGTACAGGATACATTACGGGTGGTCGATATGAAATAACCGATTGGTTATATAAAGCAATTAAGGACAATAAGCGCTATGATCAATTTGCAAAAGAATTGGTAAGCCCATCTGAAAATTCAAAAGGTTTTATCGAAGGTATTAAATGGCGTGGCGTGATTAATGCTAGTCAGCGAACTGAGATGCAAGCTGCACAAAATGTATCACAGGTTTTCTTCGGTTTGAATTTAAAATGTGCATCGTGTCATAATAGTTTTATCAGTGATTGGAAATTGGTTGATTCGTATGGGTTAGCTAATATTTTTGCTGATAGTTCGCTAGAGATTAATAGATGTGATAAACCAACAGGTAAGTATACAAGGCCTAGTATTCTATGGAAAGAATTGGGTTCTATTGATAGTAGTGCATCACGGAAAATAAAGATGGCTCAATTGGCGGTGAATATGATTAAGCCTGAAAATGGACGTTTTTATAGAACGGCAGTCAACAGAATCTGGAAGCAGTTAATGGGAAGGGGATTGGTTGAACCGGTTGATCAGATGGATAATGCTCCTTGGAGTCAAGACTTGCTTGATTGGATGGCTTATGATTTTCAACAGAAGGGCAGTAATCTCAAAGAACTTATTTATTTGATTGCAACATCCAAAACCTATCAACTCCCTAGTGTCGGATTAAATGATGCCAATCAACTTGTAGCACAAGATTTTATGTTTAAAGGTATGTTGAGAAAAAGAATGTCTGCAGAGCAATTTGCAGATGCCGCAGGTTCTGTAGTAGCTCCAATTTTCCCTGACTCTATAGCCATGTATAAGCCGCCATATAATCCGGGGTACCTCACTTCTGGTCATTATTTCACAAGAGCATCTTTGGTTGCTAATAATAGCTTTCTTACTGCATTAGGAAGACCAAACAGGGAGACTGTTACAACGAGCAGGGATATGCAAGCTAATTTGTTGCAAGCGCTAGAATTGACTAATGGAGATCGATTTAATGCTATGCTTGTTCGAGCAGCTGAAGCTTGGAAAAAACAATACGGTAAAAGTGATATCATCATTAATGAATTATACAAGCGTGCATT
>CANKGM010000063.1 GCA_947481355.1 Chitinophagaceae bacterium | reverse complement strand
TAACTGCACAAGTGCGTTTAGTCTTCCTGCTGAAATGGACTTATACATCATGGCTTCATACCCCTTTCCTATTTTGTTGCTTACATCCTTTCCACCAATTTCATTCATTCTATTTGCAAAAAATCTTGCCATCACTAAATAGCTTGAATCATTCAAAATAGTCAATGCTTGCAAAGGTGTATTGGTACGAATCCTTCGTGTAACACATACATCCCTTGTTCCGCCATCAAACATTAACATGGAAGGATAAGGGGCAGATCTTTTCCAGTAGGTATAAACTGCACGTCTAAACATATCTTCTCCCTGACTTTGATTCCAGGTTTCAGAAGCATAAGGGGATTTCCATACTCCATCAGGTTGAAAAGGCATTACACTTTTACCATACATTTTATGACTTAATACATTACTTACACAGAGTGCCTGATCTCTGATTTGTTCACCAGTCAATCGTACACGAGGACCTCTAGCGTATAATTTATTATTCGGATCTTTTTCAAGTAACTCTTTTGAAAACTTAGAGTCTTGTCGATAGGTTGCAGATAGAACGATTTCCTTTAGTACCTTTTTAATACTCCAATTATAGTCATTCGCAAATTGAAATGCTAAATAATCTAGAAGGTCTTTATGTGTAGGAGTAATTCCTTGAGTTCCCAGATCCTCTAACGTTTCAGCTATGCCGTATCCAAATAGTTGTTCCCATAAACGATTAACCATGGTTCGAGCAACCAATGGATTCTTTTTATCAGTTAACCACATCGCTAAACCGAGCCTATTCTTAGGAGCGTTTGCAGGCATAGGGTTCATAATGTGCGGAACGTCTGGTGTGACTTCTTTTCCTTTTGATAGTCGATTACCTCTAATAAATATATTGGATGTTCTAAACAGCTCATTATTATTTTCGACCATCACGGGTGTGGTCTCTGCAGGGGCACTTAATAGTTCTTCATACTGTTGCTTTGCTGATGCATATCCAAGTTTATTAGCACCTGGAAATGGATCTGAAAATCTAAACCAATCGAATGTAAGTGCTGTTCTATCACCTGATTGTGGACTACTTAATTTAAAAAACAAATTATGTCGACCCGCAATTGGTTTTATATCTACCGTAACTATTTTCCATCCTTTCGAATCTTTTGTGGATGAATAAGAAGCCACTTGAGGCCCATTGGCACTATCAACATAAACATTCAACTTAATATTAGGTTCTGAATTATATCTAAACGTCAATTGGGTGTGATTATTTAATGGAACATCCTTTAATCTACACGTCCCATTATGTCTCAAATTAGTTAGTGCAGCTATAGAACCATTATTAACACTATCGCATTTCAATGAGTTAATTGCAGGTTGCCATGTCTTTAAAAATAGATAATACTCTTTGGCTTTTTCTTTAGATACGTTCGTATTCAACCATTGTATTAATTGAACAAACTTTGTGCTATCAGATGAGCCAAATTGTCTCAATAAGGGGTAATCAGACTCTGTATCTTCATCCCGGCTATTGTTAAAGAAGGCCATGAACTTGTAATATTCCTCATGCTTAAACGGGTCATAGGGATGACTATGGCATTGAACACAATTAAACGTTGTACCCATCAATGCACTCCATGTTGTGCTAACACGATCAATTACTGCAGATGTTCTAAATTCCTCATTATCGGTTCCGCCTTCATCATTAGTCATGGTATTTCGATGGAAGGCTGTAGCGATATACTTCGTGTCATCTGGATTAGGTAGTAAATCCCCCGCAATTTGTTCCGTTAAGAATTCATCATATGGTTTATCCTTATTAAATGCTTTTATTAACCAATCACGGTATTCCCAAATTGTTCTACCCATGTCCTTTTCATACCCCTTGGTATCGGCATAACGTGCCAAATCGAGCCACATGGAAGTCCATCTTTCACCATACGCCGATGACGACAACAAATCATCCACTAAATTTTCATAGGATTTATCTGAATTATCTTGTAAATAACGCTTAGCTATTTTCTCTGGTGCTGGTAAACCTGTTAGATCAATACTCAAACGCCTCAACAAAACTGATTTATCAGCTTCTTGAGATGGAGACAACTTTTCCTCCATTAATTTCGAAAAAATATATTGATCAATATTATTCTTGATCCACGAATTAGAAATACTAGGCACATCAGGTTCTCTAACAGGAATATAAGCCCAATGCTCACCCCATTCTGCGCCTTGTTTAACCCACTTAGTCAAAATCGTAATTTCATCTGATGAAAGGGCAGGATGTTTATAGGGCATTCTTTCCTCTGGGTCTTTATTCGTAATTCGTTTAATGAACTCACTTTGTTCTGGATGCCCAGGAATTATAGCGGGTTTTCCAGATTCGGTATTGCCTAATGCTTCTTCACGAAAAAGTACACTAAATCCAGCTTTTTGCTTTACACCACCATGACAGGTTATACATTTTTTATTCAATATGGGCTTAACTTCTGTATTGAAATCAACTTTGGAAGATGGCATTGCAATGAATGCAATGGCAATTACCAAAACAAGTATCCCTGAAATAATTAGGAATTTTTTTGAAACTATACGTTCTTTAAAAAGTGTCATTGTGTTTAATTAAAATCAAGAAATCACAGATCATAAGACTCGTTCTATAAAATTCAAACAACCGCTCAATATGCTGAGATTTAAGGGTACAATTAACAGAATTTTGTCAAAAATACACTGCTTAAATATAACCTTTTTTACGAAAACGATTAAGCATATGCCATACCTATTTTATGCAACTCAGTATTTTAACCTGATGAATCTAGGCCTTAAATGATAAGGATGTTTAACGATTTGATCTAGAAAGTTAAATGAATTTACATTATAGCTTATCAGCAATTCTCCTGGCTTTGAAAGATGGGGATGGGCTTTGGCATTATAGGTGTAAAAGTCAATAGAATCAAATATTTCAGGTGTTTCCCAAATCTTCTTGGCTGGCTGAAATGGTCCGTGTGGCGTTTCAGCTGCTTGAACCATCACATTAGGAGAATTGGTATCCAATTGAAATACTGCCAATACCCTTCCATCTTCCATATAACTAACACTCATTTCATTAGAAATACGATCAGTTAAGGCAGCTGCAGCATGAATACTTTCATTCCATCCTGCACCATCCCAAAATCGCCATTCACTGAATTTTTCAAAATCAACATCTTTCACGCGAGACAGAAGTAATTCCTTCTTACTTCCTCGTACTCCATACACATAAATATACCCATCCGGTTTAGGTGCGCCTGCACCAACAGTATTAGATAGGACAGCAATACCAAATACAACCTTACCTCTACCCTGGCTGTCTTTCAAGAAAAAAGGTGTATCATATTGCCGTTGATCAGCATAAGGAGGCTTACTTCCTTTCGGAATAGCAATCAGGGATAGTCCAACATCATCAAATGGATAAATCCCTCCAGGAACTGTTTTGACTAAATAGGAGAATATATAGATTGTACTATCTAAGGCATGATTGAATAGGCCATCACCAAGCCAATAGTAATTACCGGGTGCTGATTTGGGTGTATGTGGTTCAAACATGGATATGGAATGCCCCGCATTATCTCTTTTATAGTAAAATTGAATACTATCTGGATTAGGGTTACTTCCATTTACAATTGCCACTGAATTATGCATTAGGTCCCATCCATCTTGTAACGTATCCGCTACAACACGACCAGTTATGCAATCACTAAACCAAAACATGGTATTGGTTTCATTGGCAAGTCCGGGCTTTTCCACACCGTTCATAGCTATACTATAAATTCCATCAGCACCGATCCATCCTTCTTTATGACGGAGCATTTCAGCCCATTCTGGGGCTGATTCCGTATGCATTTTACTTTGAAGGTCTCTTGAAGTATAGGTAGATAGATTAGACGTTTGCTCTGCAGTGGTTTTTTTTACCGTAGAGCAAGAATCAAGAAGGAATATGCCTATCACACCTAATAAAAAGAGTACGCTATTTTTTTTCATATGAGTTAATTCTCTGGGATATGTAATCGAAATAAAGTAAAGCCTATTCTTAAAAACAAATAAGCAATTATGCAATCAATTGAATAAATTTACTTCATAAGAATGTATACTTAACGCAGGATCAGAATTATTTTTTAACATAGAACCTCATGAATCAAAAATTATTTACCCTTGTTGTTTCAATGTGTCTAACAACGACCTTTGTTTCTAAGGTTACGGGACAAACAGGAAAGGCCCCCATCCCTTTCACGTATACTGTAGAGGCAGCTCCTGAATGGACTTCTCTTTTTAATCGGACAGATGGATGGTTTGGAGCTGATGGCATATTTTCAATTCCTCTCAATGGAAATGATTATGCCCGTCATAAAAAAAAGGATTCCATCCTACTGCTATTTAGTGATACATACATAGGTAAAGTGGAAAACAAGAAACCCTTACCCGGAAACACCATGGTGAATAATACCATAGCTTATGTAAAAGACATTGACCCTGATCCTAACTCTATTCAATTTTATTATAAGACTAGCGCTGAAGGCAAGCCAGAAACTTTTTTTATTCCGACAACAACAACAGAAAAAAAACCGCAACTGTTTTGGCTAGGCGATGGATTTGTCAATAAAGAATTGAATAATAACTTGAATATTATTGGATATAAAGTTGAACGAACTGGTCCTGGCGTGTTTGACTTTATTGAAACCGCTGTATCGATAATCTCCATACCTGGTGGGGAGAGGGCTCCATTTGAACATCAAAAACAAATTGAAACTTCACTACACATCAATCACGCTAAATTAGGAGAAGGAAATTTTGGATCTGGAATTTTCGTCAATACCAAATGGGCTGGGGCGAAACACCCTGATGGATTTGTATATGTTTATGGCTGCCTCGGAAAAGATAAAAACTTAGTAGTGTCTAGAGTGAAACCGGCAGACTTTGAGAACATTAACGCATGGCGATATTGGAATGGATTTGATTGGAGTGAAAATTCAACAGACCTCAAGGCCTTAACCAATTCAGCTTCTGATGAATTAAGCATGACTCAATTACCTGATGGACGATTTATTTTACTATTTCAAGTGTTAGGACTATCCGATAAAGTGGGGATGAGAATTGCAGACAGTCCCGTTGGTCCATTTTCTGACATCACAGAAATTTGGTCAGCTCCAGAATGGAAAGAAGGACTTTGGACGTATAATGCAAAAGCACATCCTAGTTTATCTAAACCTGGGGAACTACTCATTAGTTATAATACCATTACACCTGATTTTTGGAATGACATAGAGAAAGACGCGACGATTTACCATCCACGTTTTATTAAACTAAAATATAACTTGAAGGAAAACAGCAAATAGAAAATAAATCTATTTGTGACAGGCTAACTTTTGACCTTTAGTACCCAATAGTATTTTACTGATATGCCAACGTCCTAGGTTAGCCGTAAATAATTCATTGAAATCCTTACCGCCAAATGCCAAGTTAGTTGGATTTGATAAGGTATGCGCTTCCCAATCATCAATCAATACACTAACCTCTTGGCTAGGCGTTACTTTATAAATACAATTGGGTGCATAGCATCCAACATATAAATTGCCATTAGCATCAAAGGCCAAACCATCAGGACAACTTTGAGGCAGTGTGCAATATACTTCACGGATACCAGCAGAACCATCTGCATTGATTGCAATACGTTCTACCCCAGGCAGCCATGTACAAGCAACATATAGCCAATCTTGTTTTGCAGAAAGGGCTAATCCATTTGCAAAATTAAATGGTCCATCGTGCCAAATAACACCATTCCCTTCTTGATCAAAGCGAAATAGTTTACCCGTAATTTGCCTAAAAGCTCCACTTTCAGAAACCCATAAATGCCCGTCTTTACTGAAACAAGGGTAATTCGGAATATTTAATGAAATGCCATCTGCACCTTCTGCAAATTTCTTCAAAGACATGGTATGTAGATCTAGTTTCCATACACAATGGTTTTTTAAATCGCATACAGCCAACCAGGACATGTCTGGAGAAAATGCTAGTCCGAGATTGAATCCACCGGTATTAACCATTTCTTTTATCTCAGTTCCATCTGCAGAAACTCTATAGACTTGACCACCTTCACCACCGGCCCATATAGATCCATCAGGGTGAGCAGCAATGCATTCAGGATGATCTAAACCATCAGCAAAAATTACTACATCATCAATAGTTAGTGCCATAGTATAATGTTGAAATGTTGATAGGAATAAATGTTTTTTTTACGCTGAAATTATTTTCCTTTAGGTGTAGCCCATCTTTTTTCTGGCATAATACTATACCATTCAGGTCTATTGGGATCTCGATCATATGTATACCCACCTGTTTGTTTATAATATTCAGCATATTGATTTAGTTTATCTCTATCAATCTCAACGCCTAATCCATGCCCTTTTGGCAATTGAATACATCCATTTTTGTATTTCATTTTACCTCCCTTGATGATATCATCTGTTAGGTGGTGATAATGGGCATCCGCGGCAAAGGACAAATTTGGAACAGTAGCACCTAAGTGTAACATCGTAGCCAATTGAATACCTAATTCACCTGAACTGTGCACGGCTACACCCAATTGAAATTTTTCACAGATTACACTTGCTTTCCAAGCCTGACGAAGTCCACCCCAAAATGTAGTATCCAATAATATAACATCGATTGCTTCATTTCGAATACAAGAAGCTAGTTGTTCAAAATTTACTACTACAGTATTGGTTGATGTTGGAATGCGAACACGGCTTTTAACTCTTCGCATTCCTTCCAAGCCCCAAGTTGGATCTTCGAAATAATCATTATTCAAATCTTCAATAGATTGGCCTATTCGGATTGAATCTTCCACACTCCATGCAGCATTGGGATCAATCCTTACACGATGGCCGGGAAATGCATTTGCAATGGCCCGAAATACTTCAACCTCATGATCAGGATGAAAAACGCCTGCTTTTAATTTATGAGAAGTGAATCCATGCTCAGCTGCTAATTGTTTTGCATGCTTTACCATTTCATCGGCTGTTTCTTCTCCACCAGCTCCTGTTTCTACATTAGGATACCTAAAAAATAAATATGATGCGAAAGGAATATCTTCTCTTAATGCTCCTCCTAATAAATCACAAGCACGAACGCCTAATTTTTTTCCCATAATATCCATGCAGGCAAATTCTAGTGCAGCATGAAGTTGCGTTCTATTGTTGTATAAAGATGCCGTTGGGTTACATATCTTCCAATACATAGATTCCAACTGAAAAGGATCGTGTCCAACTAAGTAACTCTTCAGTCCTTTAAATGCATTTTCAGCGGATTCACCTCCACCTCCCATCTCACCTAAACCGGTAATGCCTTCATCTGTTTCAACTTCAATAATGGTGCGAATAAATTTACCCCAATGTGTACCATTGGCATGGCGAATAGGTGCTTCTAATGGAACAGCAACAGTTGTAACTTTAATATCTGTAATTTTCATTCTAGCGTATAAATTATATAATAATAAAAATACTTTATTTGAGTCATTCTTCTTACAAAGACAAACTCAATACCTGCTAATCTTTTTTACTTCCCAGTATAGTAATACCCAACCCTCCATCAATTCTGAATGCCTGTCCGGTAATAAAGGCTGACTTATCGTCACATAAATATTTAACAAGCTCTGCTACCTCCTCTGCCGTTCCAATACGCTTAGTCAAATGCATATTGATACATTCTTCCATTACTTCTGCTGGATTTGGAGATAGATCAACCGCATCCCGCAACATAGGCGTGTCAATTGTTCCTGGACAAACGGCTACACATCGAATAGACGGAGCATAATCCACAGCAATGCTTCTAGTTAATCCCAAGATGGCTGTTTTAGCAGTAGTATAAGCAGAGACGTTATGCTGACTAACAAATGCTTGAACACTAGAAATATTAACAACAACACCTTTCTTGTTTTTCACCATGGAAGGAATAGCATATTTAGCACAAAGGAAAATGCTCTTTAAATTCACATTCATTACCAAATCCCATTCATCAGATGAGGTTTCTGTTACAGCGCCGTATCGTTGTATTCCAGCGTTATTGACTAAATAATCAATTGAGCCAAAATGATCTTCAATCTTTTCCATGGCTTGCTTCACTTGCTCTTCATTTGAAACGTCACAAACAATCGACAAGGATTTCACATTGGATAGTTGAGTTGGAAATGCCAAATCCAATAAAGCAACATTAGCGCCTGAGGCTAAAAAAAGGTGAGCACAAGCAGCTCCGATTCCTTTAGCAGCGCCAGTTATGACGACTGTTTTATGTTGATAATTCATATATTAATGATGAGTCTATAGAGAGTGTGATAGAAGATTTATGATCAGGAGTTAGCAAGTTAATTTTTCCATTTTCAATAACTATATCAGTGATGCCATTAAATTCTAATTCAGGTTCTGCGATAAAGGATATGTATTTTTTTTCTATTGTTTCCCCTGCATCAATAAATCCAACTGTACTTTCACCAAAGATGTTGACTGCTGTTTTAATTATTTCACTGAATGGTTGATGGATAGCCGTATCACCAAATTCAAGTCCCATATACATTAAATTCCCATCCTTTACATTTTCCCACATATGAACCCAAGGATAATCGGCCCTTGGCCATATATACCCAATCAATAGATTTGAAGTTGGGGAATACGCTGTAATCCATCCATAGGATGAATTTGCATCGACTTGAAATGAACGAACGATATCTGTTCGTTCAGTGAAATGAATTCTTCTTTTGGAACTATCCCAAGAAATTGATTGATTATTCCAAGTAAAGCTATTCGATGAAATATCTTTATAATCCAGTTGATCAAACCCAATAGTTGCATTCGAGTTGACTATAATTTGATTATCTAAAAATGGTGCAGCCAGTGTTGGGTGTTGAACCATACTAAATAGCCTGCCGAGTGGATTTATATTCAGCACCTTCTCCTTTATTATAAAAATTGCTTCATGTTGATCTAATACAATCTTGCGCTGTACTGAAAGTCCTTCACGCTTTCCACTCGTTTGCATTTCAAGAATAATGTCTTGATTAGTTTCTACTTGATGCCATAGAATATTGGCAATTTCCCCATGATTGGGAAGTCCAGCTTTTATTTCCCCTACTGAAGGTTCACCCCATCTACCTAAACAAAGAAAATGTCCTTGGT
>CANKGM010000062.1 GCA_947481355.1 Chitinophagaceae bacterium | reverse complement strand
TGCAACACTAAGTGAAGTGAAGGATTTAATGAAAGGAGATGGCAGTGGTAGAGTACAACGTTAATTTATAGAATATGATCATAGATTCAATTAAAAACGCACATCGGTATTTTTCAATTCATCCATTGTTCGAAAAAGCCTTTGAGCATATTGCACAAACAGACCTTGAGTCGATTGAAGTGACTCGGTATGATTTAGAAGGGGATAACCTCAAGGTTATTGTTTCAAATAAAGTGGGTATGACCAAAGCTGAATCACTTAACAAGTTTGAATGCCACAATAAATATATTGATATTCAATTTTGTGTTAGTGGAAATGAACAATATGGCTGGAAATCAAGGGAGACCTGCACAAGTGAGAAGCTCCCTTATGATGCTGAAAAAGATGTTCTCTTTTACACTGATCAACCGGATATGTTTTTTGAATTAGCTGCAGGGCAGTTTGTTATTTTTTTCCCTACAGATGTGCATGCACCAATGATTGGTGATGGTGAAATAAAGAAAATGGTTTTCAAAATCAAAGTATAAATAATGAGTAAGATTTCAAAAGTCACTGACGCGATTGTTCAACAAGGCATTCTTCCACTGTATTTTAATCCGGATGAATTGGTAAGTGTTGAGATATTAAGGGCTGTATATAAAGCAGGTATTAGGGCAGTAGAGTATACCAATAGAGGAGAAGCTGCGCTAAGCAACTTCAAAGCCATGGTGACCGTTCAACGACAAGAGATGCCGGATATGTTGTTGGGTGTAGGTACTATCAAAAATGTTAAGCAGGCAGAAGAATATATTCATGCCGGTGCAGATTTCTTAGTGAGCCCTGGATTTGTGCATGAAGTTGCTTCATATGCGTTAACGAATGATATTTTTTATGCTCCAGGTTGTATGACTCCATCAGAAATCATAGCAGCTGAAAATGCAGGGGTCCATTTTATAAAGTTATTCCCTGGAAATATTTTAGGTGTTGAATTTTTAAGCAGCATCAAAGAGATCTTCCCTAAATTGTTGTTCATGCCTACTGGGGGTGTTGATACTTCTCAGGAAAGCATATCAGCATGGTTTGCCGCAGGTGTTTGTGCTGTTGGCATGGGGAGCAAATTGATTAGTAAGAAACTCATGGAACAAAGAGATTACCAAAGCATCGAAGTGCTTACAAGGGATGTTTTAGCATTAATTAAGACAATTAAAAAATAACTATGAAGCATAGTCGACTATTTCCTATTTTATTTTTAATAACATCAAGCTTGTTGGCTATGGATTCAGTAAATGCTCAATACAAACCGCTATACGTTCACAAAATCCCCAATTATATTGAGACTCCTGACACAGAGTCTGAATCGATGTATGGCGAAATGCTCATTGTGTCTAATGTTTCCATTCCGCGCTACCAATTTTTTAGTGCTGGTGGCGATGGACAAAAACCCTGTGTAGTGATTTGTCCAGGTGGGGGATATGGTATTCTTGCAGCTGCTCATGAAGGAACAGATGTTGCCAAATACTTCAATAGTATTGGTGTTCATGCACTTGTATTGAAATACAGAATTCCGTCCGATGAACATCAAACGAATAAAATGTTTGTACCCTTACAGGATGTGCAACAAGCTATGTATTTGGTTAGATCAAATGCAAAAAAATGGCATGTTGATGCGAACAAGGTTGGTGTGATGGGCTTCTCTGCTGGAGGGCATTTGGCTTCAACATTAGCAACTCATTATGATGATCGAAAAATTGTAAGAAAAAAAACAATCTCATTTCGACCAGACTTTCAATTATTAATCTACCCTGTAATTTCATTTGGTTCCTTTGGACATAAAGGTTCTCGAGATAATTTATTAAGTCCAGACACTACTGCTTTGAATATTGCATATTTTTCTAATGAGCTACATGTAGATAAAAATACGCCACCTGCTTTTTTAGTGCATGCAAAGGATGATGATGCCGTGCCTATAGAAAATTCTATAGTTTTTTCTTCTAAATTAAAAGAGAGTGGAGTAGAAGCAACGGTAATCACCTATGAAAATGGTGGTCATGGGTTTGGTATGAATAATAAAACCAGTTCGGAAAAATGGACAGATGCCTTATTCCTTTGGTTTAAGAAACAAGGCATCTTATAGTCCAGCTAAATCTTAGTATTTAAACGGTTTCCCACCTGCCATTACCTCTTGTGTTTTTTCATCGAAGGTTACTTTTTCGCCAGTTCTTGCGGCCGCATTTGTCATGATGGTTGCAATGGAATGACTATAACCTGCTTCAACAGGCGCATTAGTTTGTTTTCTGCTACGGATACATTCCATCCAATTTCTTACATGGGTTGAAGTTAACATATCACCACCTGTGTTAGCACCTGATTCAACTTTGATAGCAAGTTCGGTAAGGTTAACGTCTGGGAGTAAGTTGGCTTTCATTTTCATTTGTCCTGCTGCTTTCTCGCTTAATCCACCGTGCGAAGAAACTTTGTTGGTGATTAGATTTAATTCACCACCATTGCTGTAATATATTTCACTTGGGTCGTCGTCTCCATTATGCATGCGTGAAGTGAATACAACTTGAAATCCTTTTGTTAAATCATCTGTTGGGCCATAATCAAATACAGATGTTATTGTATCCCAGTTTTTTCTTCCATCTTTCCATTTATAAATGCCACCATTAGCAACCACACTTCTTGGGTGACTTAGTTCACTAAACCAATTTACGGTATCGATTTGGTGACTCATCCATTGACCAGAAAGTCCAGATGAATACGGCCAAAATAGTCTATACTCTAAGTATTTACGTGGGTCAAAATTTTCATAAGGCCTATTCATTAGATAGCGTTTCCAATCAAGATCTTTTTCTTCGCATTTAGCTACTAATGCTTCTCTTCTCCAACGGCCAGGTTGATTTACGTTCCAAGCTAACTCAACCATAGTGATGTCACCGAATTGGCCTGATTGGATGAATTTTGCTGCTGCTTGATAGTTAGGTCCTGATCTACGTTGTGATCCTACCTGTATGATACGATCCGATGCTTTTGCCGCTTTTAGCGCAGCTCGATTATCTTCCATCGTTTCGGCAAATGGCTTTTCTACATAGATATCTTTATTTGCTTTGAGGGCTTCTATAGTATGTAAGGCATGTTGGAAGTCTGCAGTCGAAATAAATACAGCATCAATATCTTTCAAAGAGTGAAGTTCTTCATTGTTTTTGCATCCTATGATATCATGACCCATTTTTGATTTAAGGTATTCTACTCCTTCCTCTCTACGAACCTTCCATATGTCGGATACCGCAACAATGTCAAAGTTTAGTTCTTTATAGTGGTTCATAAATGCAGGTATATGAGAGCTGCGATGCCTATCTGAGAAACCGATGACACCAACCCTAACCCTGTCATTCGCTCCAATGATATTCCCGTATGATTTAGCTGTCCAACTCATGGAGGCCAATGCTGTGGCTGCAGTAGCTTTTGCTGATTGCTTTATGAAGGTTCTGCGATGTGTCATGATATTTTTTTAAATGAATGTTTTTTGAAAGATTTAATTTACGATTATTTTCTAAACTGCATGAGGAAAGTAATAGTTTGATAAAATAAAGTGGTAATTAAAGTTCTTTGATTTTTATGCTTCGAAATGAAACCTTAGTGCCATGCTCCTGAAGTAAAATCTTCCCCTTAGAAGCCATTCCAAAGTTCTCCCATTTTGCATACTTACTTCTGGCTACTAATGCATAAAATGCGGGACTGCCTCGTTGGTATTCAACCATCTTATAGCCATTCAGCCAATGAATAATTTTTCCATTAGGGTATACGATGATTCTGCCTCTGTTCCATTCTCCAATTGGCAAACGATCTCTTCTACTTGCATTCATGTCCAACATATTCGCTGCAGGAATGAGATCATAAAGAGAAGCCATGGTTCTGTTGCCTACAACACCAAGTTTGCCATCAGGGTGTTTGTCGTCATCAAGTATTTGGTATTCAAGTCCAATGGCTGAGCCTACATTATTTTCTTTTTCTGTTACAAAGTATTTAACACCTGAATTTGCGGTGTCGGAAATCTTAAATTCAAACTGCAAGTCAAATGCTCCAAATTCTTTTTCCGTTACGATGTCTCCGCCAGCAGCTGATTCTGCTCCAAGTTTACCTAATACAGTCAGTTCCCCATTGTCAATTTTCCATACTTCATTTGGGAATCTATCTTTATAAGCGCCTCTCCATCCAGTTGATGTCTTTCCATCCCACAACATGGTGTATCCATTTTTTTGTTCACTTGCTGAGAGGTTATTTGGTATAAGGTTCGCAACAAAAAGGGCATCTGCAGGAGATGGTTTAATGTTTTGGGTTTGTATTCTTATGTTTTTCCAGTGAATTGTTTTTCCTTCATCTTTTTTATCACCTACAGAATGAACTTGTAGTGCTATAAATCCTTTAGCAGTAAGGTTGTCGATAACGGAAGCGCAGGCCACGCCATTGACCCATGTTCTAAGGCTATTGCCAATACATTCAATGCGGTAATGATTCCATTCAGTAGGTTTAAAAGCTTTTTTAGCTGCTTCATTGTATTCAAGTGGATAGAGCCATCCTCTTCTGCCTTCATCATATATGCCACCACTCCACGCTCGAGATGAAGGATCTATTTCCATTTGATAGCCAAAGACGCGTCCGTTTTCTGTTGTGGAAGTTTCGCTTCTAAACTGAATGCCTGAATTCATGTCGGCATTTAATTTTAAATCCACTTCGAGTATGAAGTCGCCATATGTTTTTTCTGTTGCTAGAAATGAATTTGGTTCTCCATAAACTGTTGTACCAACGATTTCTCCCTTTTCTACATGGTATATTGCCTTTCCATTTAATTGCTTGAATCCAGTTAGATCTTTTCCATTAAACAATGAAACCCATCTGTTGTCTGAATGTTGTGCAATAGCAAATTGTGCTGAGGAAATAAAAATAAATGCAATCAGTTTTTTCATGTTGATTATATAGTTGCGTTGAAAAGTTAATAATGGCCTATTATCTAAGCTAGAGATAAAACTATCGTCATCCAAAAAAAACTATACGTTAAATAACACTTACAGACTTCTTAAAATGCCAAGTTGTAGCCCTCTAATTTCTGCAAGTCCTCTTAGTCGGCCTATGCAAGAATAACCGGGATTGGTAACCTTTTTTAGATCGTCAATCATTTGGTGTCCATGGTCAGGTCTAAATGAAATTTGATTTGGCACATTTTGTTGGATGATGAGGAGTTCTTTTAAGACGGCATACATATCATTATCGCCGCCAAGATGGTCATCTTCATAAAAATTACCTTCAGAATCTTTTTTTACATTTCTTAGGTGAGTGAAATGAATGCGTGACCCTAATTTTTTCACCATTTCTGGAAGGTTATTGTCAGGGTTTGCACCAAGTGATCCGGTACAGAAGCAAATGCCGTTGCTTTTATTTGGTACTGCGTTGATAATGAATTCTAAGTCTTCTATATTTTTCACAATTCTGGGCAATCCAAGAATATCGCACGGTGGATCATCAGGGTGGATGGCTAAGTCAAGGTTTAGTTCATCGCAGAGAGGAGTGATTTGCTGAAGAAAGTAAACAAGATTGTTTCTTAAGTCTTCCTGTTTGATATTGTCATAGCGAGATAATTTTTCCAGCATGCTTTCTACAGTTATCTTCTTTTCGCCTGGTATGCCAAACATCACTACCCCCGCAAGCTGATCGAGTTCCTCTTGGGTATATTGTTTGAATTTAATCTCGGCCTGTTGGACGATTTTATTTGAATATGACTGCCTTGCATTTTTTCGTTCTAGAATGAACATATCAAACACAGCTAAGTCAATCCAATTGAAGTACAACGCCTTAGAACCATCTGGCATGGTATAATCCAATTGGGTTCTGGTCCAATCATTAACAGGCATGAAATTATAGGTGATTACGCGTAGACCTGCTTTAGCAAGATTGCGAAGGGATTCTTTGTATTTTTCAATCCAATTGGTATAGTCGCCTGATTTAGTTTTGATTTCTTCATGGATGGTTACACTTTCCACTACGTCCCATGTAAGGCCATATGACTCGATCAGATTTTTTCGTTCAATAATATCTTCATAAGTCCATACTTCTCCATGAGGAACTTGATGTAGGGCTGTTACAATACCTACTGCTCCGGTTTGTCTGATGTCTTGAAGTGTAACGGGGTCATCTGGTCCAAACCATCTCCAAGTTTGTCTAAGTTCTTTCATGATATCGTGTAATTGAGTATTTTAAACTACGAAAATTTTATTCAAAAAATAAAATCTGTCTGTTTGCAAAGTTATATTCTTTGAATTACTGATCTTGAATAATTTTCAACGAAAACGTTATCGAAATTGTGGTATGATGTAAACTAAATTTTCTTCTTTAATTCGGTCATAGATTAATGATAAAGCTTAACTTGATAGATATTAAAATTAGGTAACCTAAAAGTCAGTGAGGCAATAGAATAGGCTGAATAAAAAAACGCTATCATGAGTAGAAAATATTCAAAATATAGATGGAGTGTTGTAGCATTATTGTTTTTTGCTACCACTATAAATTATATAGACAGAAATGTAATTGGAATTCTAAAACCAACCTTAGAACAAGAGTTTGGCTGGACAGAAAATGATTACAGCAGGATAGTCATGGCATTTACTGCGTCCTATGCCTTTGGTTTGCTTGCCTTTGGCAGATTTATTGATAAAATTGGATCAAAGCTTGGTTATACTATAGTGATCGTTTTCTGGAGTGTTGCGGCTATTTTACATGCTGGGGTACGATCTACACTTGGATTTTTGGGAGTCAGGGCACTCTTGGGTTTGGGGGAATCAGGGAATTTTCCTGCTGCACTAAAAGCTATTGCAGAATGGTTCCCTAAACGTGAGCGCGCTTTGGCCACTGGAATTTTCAATTCCGGGGCTAATATAGGCGCTATGATTGTGCCTATTGTTGTCCCACTATTGTTGGCTGCTTTTGGTTGGCAAATGGCTTTTGTTGTAACTGGGGCATTAGGATTTCTTTGGCTTATATTTTGGGTTATATTATATGAAATTCCTTCACGGCATAAAAAGGTGAGCAAAGAGGAACTAGCGTATATTAATTCTGATGTGCCGGTTGAAGATTCAATTGTTGTTGAAGCACCATTAGACTGGGCTAGTTTATTTTCACGTAAACAAACATGGGTGTTTATTGTTGGAAAATTTATGACAGATCCTGTTTGGGCTTTTTTCTTGTTTTGGCTTCCGTCTTATTTCTCCACCAAATACAATTTAAGTTTAACTAAGCCAAGTATCCCCTTAGTTGTGGTATATACCATGACAACCATTGGAAGTATTGGGGGAGGCTGGTTTTCTTCTTGGATGATACGAAAGGGATTTCCAATTTATAAGGCACGGAAAACTGCACTTTTCGTTTTTGCGCTTGCTGTAGTACCTATATTTCTAATTAAATACGCGCCAAATATATGGGTTGTGGTAGGTTTTATTAGTGTCGCTGCAGCAGCACACCAAGCCTGGAGTGCAAATATTTATTCGGTGGCAACAGACATGTTTAAAAACAAAGATGTTAGTTCAGTGATTGGTATTGGTGGAATGGCTGGTGCGGTAGGAGGGATATTATTCCCATTATTTATTGGAAATATTCTCGAGACTGCAAAATCAGCTGGTGATATAACTATTGGGTATAACCTTATTTTTGGTATTTGTAGTTGTGCCTATTTGGTGGCATGGATTTTAATTCATTTTATTAATCCAAAAATGTCGCCTGCCAAGGGTTAGATTAAGTAAGTATTGTTCCTTGAATCCTAGCTAAGTAGAATTGCTTAAGTATATTTATATATTCATTGTTAATTGAGTCATTAAGGATCATTATTTAATTTGTAGGTATGAAAAATAGTAGGAGAAAATTTATAGGACAAAGCGCAAAGGCTGTTGCTGCCTTTTCGATTTTACCCCGTTTTGTTTTGGGAGGTCAAGGTTATACAGCGCCAAGTGATATGATCAACCTTGGTTTTATTGGAACAGGCAAGCAAGGTCGGGGGTTATTGTATAATTTTTATGATAAAGCAAATATTGTTGCAGGGGCAGATGTAGACATTAATAAGTTACATTATTTTCATTCCATTGCAGCTGATCTTTACGCTACTCAACGAAAAGAAAAATCGGGGAGTAGTTTCAAAGCGTTTACAGCATATGATGATTATCAAGAACTTTTGACAAGAAAGGATATAGATGCCGTTGTTATTGCTACACCCGATCATTGGCATGCTATGCAATCTATTCATGCTGCAAATGCAGGTAAGCATGTGTATTGTGAAAAGCCCTTGGCACATACCATTGAAGAAGGCCGTTCCATGGTCAAAGCCGCACGAAAAAACAAGATTGTATTCCAAACCGGAAGCATGCAGCGTTCGAGAGAAAACTTTCGACATGCCTGCGAATTAGTTCGAAATGGATATATCGGTACAGTGAAAGAAATTCTTGTTAGTGTAGGAGATAAAGCAATCCCCTATAACCTCTCCGAAAAAACGTTGAGGCCTGGGCTAAATTGGGACGCTTGGATTGGTCCAGCGCCCTACAATCCATTCAATCCAGAATTAGCTCCTCCAGTAGAACAAGATGTATATCCAAATTGGAGGGCATATAAAGAATATGGGGGAGGGCCAATTTGTGATTGGGGAGCACATATGTTTGATATTGCTCAATGGGCAATGGGCATGGATAATTCAGGTCCAGTAAAATTAATACCACCATCAGATAATCGAACAAAAGGACTTCAACTTATTTATGAAAATGGAACGGTTATGCGCCATGAAGATTTTGGCCGTGGTGCAGCAGTTCGATTCATTGGTGATAAAGGTAAAATTGATGTCAGTCGTGAATTTTTTGATAGTGATCCTGCTAATATCTCTACCGCTATATTAAAACCAGGTGAAACCAAATTATATGATTCACCTGATCATTATCTTAATTGGTTAGGGTGTATTAAAGATGGTTCACTACCAATTTGCGACGTTGAAACTGGTCATCGCACCAGCACAGTGTGTAATTTGGCAAACATCGCATACTGGTTAGGGCGGCCATTAGAATGGGATCCTAAAAAAGAAGTATTTAAAAATGATGCTGAGGCCAATAGTTTGACAAAGCCAATGTTTAGAGAAGGATGGAAATTGCCTAGTTGATTTCAAGGGCAGCATAATTAGATTAAGTTGCCACTAAGGTTTAC
>CANKGM010000061.1 GCA_947481355.1 Chitinophagaceae bacterium | reverse complement strand
AGATTAGGTTGGCCTGCTGCTTTTTTCATTTGCTGGCGTAAAAATTGCAAGTCAATTTCTTCTTTAGTATCGATGTCCAATACCGTAACGGTATCTCTATTATTGCTATTTGCCGGCCAGAAACCATATAAGGCATGTGCTGTCAGCCATTTTTCATCAACAATCCGTTTTAGCATTTCGGTAGCATCTTGATGAAGTTTTGTAGCTTCTTTTCCAATTTTTTCATCTGATAAGAGTGCAGGAAATTTTCCGTGCATTTCCCATGCAATAAAAAAGGGAGTCCAATCTATATAAGGGACAATTGTTTCAATGCTGATTGTATCGGCTATCTTTTTTCCAGTAAAACTCGGAGTAGTAAAATCCGATTTATCCCAAGATATGTTGAATTTATTTTGGATAGCGGCTTCATAAGAGAGGTATTCTTTGGAGCTTTTTTTATTGGCGAACTCAATTTTTAATTTTTCATATGCTGCATCTGTGGCTGCAAGAAACTCTTCCTTGTTTTGATTTAACAATGAACCCGCTACGGAAACACTTCTTGATGCATCGAGTACATGGATTACACCGTTATCGTATTGTGTTGCAATTCTTAGAGCAGTATGCATCCTTGACGTGGTGGCGCCTCCAATGAGAAGAGGCTGCTTCATGTTTCTTCTCTTCATTTCAGAAGCAACATGTACCATTTCTTCAAGTGAAGGAGTAATTAAACCACTGAGTCCAATAATATCTACGTCTTGTTTTTGCGCTTCATCTAATATCTTATCTGCAGAGACCATTACACCAAGATCAATAATCTCATATCCATTACATCCCAATACTACACCCACTATATTTTTACCGATATCATGCACATCACCTTTTACTGTAGCCATTAATATTTTTCCTGCGGATGATGCAGTTTCTTTTTGTGCTTCAATATATGGAGTTAATACAGCCACACTTTTTTTCATAACCCGCGCACTTTTCACCACTTGTGGGAGAAACATTTTACCTACTCCAAATAAATCACCGACGGTATTCATGCCATCCATGAGTGGCCCTTCAATGACATCAAGCGGTCGTGGATATTTCAACCTTGCTTCTTCTGTATCCAATTCAATGTATTCTGTGATGCCGTTTACTAAAGCATGCCTAAGTCTTTCTTCGACAGTTCCTGTTCTCCATACTTCGTTTTTTTCTTGCACTTTCCCTTTAGCCTTGACAGTTTCAGCAAATACAATTAATTTTTCAGTGGCTTGATTATCATCGTTGTTTCGGTTGAGGATAACATCTTCACACAATTCTTTCAGGGCAGGATCTATTTCATCATAGATGACTAACTGACCTGCATTAACGATTCCCATATCCATACCTGCTTTGATTGCATAGTACAGAAAAACAGAATGCATGGCTTCCCTAACATGATCATTTCCGCGAAATGAAAATGATAAATTACTTACTCCACCTGAAATCTTAACTAGTGGAAATTTATTTTTAATGATGCGAGTAGCTTCAATAAAATCTACACCATAGTTGTTGTGTTCTTCTAAACCCGTTGCAACAGCAAAAATATTTAAGTCGAAAATAATATCTGATGCCGAGAATCCAACTACAGTTGTTAGTAACCTGTATGCTCTTTCTGCTATATTAACACGTCTTTCTAACGTATCAGCCTGTCCATTTTCATCAAAAGCCATAACAATCACCGCAGCCCCAAAGCTTCTGCAAATGATCGCTTGTTGAATGAATTTTTCTTCCCCTTCTTTTAATGAAATTGAATTGACAATGCATTTTCCTTGAACACATTTTAATCCAGCTTCTATGATAGAAAACTTAGAAGAGTCTATCATAATTGGAATGCGCGCAATGTCTGGTTCGCTTTGAAGTAAATTCAGATAAGTAACCATTGCTTTTTCACCATCTAGCAAGGCATCGTCCATATTTACATCGAGTATCTGTGCACCATTTTCTACCTGTTGTCTGGCGATTGATAGAGCTTCTTCGTACTGATCATCTCGGATGAGTCGAGCAAATTTTTTAGAACCCGTTACGTTGGTTCGTTCACCTACGTTTACAAAATTAGTTTCAGGTCTGATGACTAATGGTTCTAGTCCTGCCAAACGCATGTAGGGTTTTATATGTATAGGTACAGACATCTTTAAGCGGGATTTTCCATATCAAGCACTTTTTCCATGATAGGCAATGGTCTTGGTTTTAAATGTTTAACATGGTCTGCAATATGTTGAATATGGTCGGGTGTAGTTCCACAGCAACCGCCTACGATATTAACAAAGCCTTGTTTAGCCCATTCTTCAATAAAATCTGCGGTTTGTGCCGGCTCTTCATCATATTCTCCCATTGCGTTAGGTAAGCCAGCATTTGGATATGCTGAGGTATAGCATGATGCAATTTGCGAAAGCTCTTCAATGTGAGCACGCATCTGATTTGCCCCCAATGCACAGTTTAATCCTATGCTTATGGGATTAGCATGTTCAACGCTTGTGTAAAATGCTTCTAGTGTTTGTCCACTCAATGTTCTGCCTGATGCATCTGTGATTGTTCCACTAATCATCAACGGAAGTTCTTTCATCTGTTGATCCCTAAAGAACTTCTTTATCGCGTATATGGCAGCTTTTGCATTTAAGGTGTCAAAAATAGTTTCAATCAGCAACAAGTCTACCCCACCTTCAACCAATGCTTTTACTTGTTCATAATATGCGTTTGCCACCTCATCAAAGCTGATTGATCTGAAACCAGGATTGTTTACATCTGGAGATAATGAAAGTGTTTTGTTCATCGGTCCAATTGCCCCAGCTACAAATGGGCCACCTTGATTTATACGTTCAGGGTATTTTGATTGGTACATTTTTACAGCTTCTTTTGCACAATGAGCAGCTGCGATATTCATTTCATAGGCTAATTCACTCATGTTGTAGTCTGCCAGGGAGACTGCTTGTGCATTGAATGTATTGGTTTCAATAATATCTGCCCCAGCCTCTAGGTATTGGAGGTGAATGTTTGTTATGATTTCTGGCTGGGTTATAGATAGTAGGTCATTATTGCCTTTTAAATCTGATTCCCAATTGGCAAATCTAACGCCTCTATAATCTCCTTCTTGAAGTTTGTGCCGCTGGATCATAGTTCCCATAGCACCATCAATTACTAGAATTTTTTCGCTAAGGAGTGTTTGTAAATCTTTCATTGTAATGTGAAGGCTGCAAAGGTAGTAAAAATGGGGTAAAGTGAAGTGGGTTGAGGGTTTGGAGTTGGGGTTTAGAGCATGAAATTGAATAGTTTTTTGACAAGCATTAGCCTTCAACATATAATCAACCAAAATGGATAAATAAGACGTAGCTTATTGAATATAACTATCGACAGGAAGTCTGTTCCGGATGCTTTTAGCCAAGGTCATTTCATCAGCATATTCTAATTCTCCTCCAAATGAAATACCACGTGCAATGGTAGTAAAGCGAATAGCTGGGTCGTTTAGTTTTTTTCTTATGTAATAAATGGTAGTATCCCCTTGAATAGTTGGATTAAGGGCAAATACAATTTCTTTCGTTTTTTCAGTGGCAATGCGGCTGATTAATGGTTCTATGGTAAGTTGATCTGGGCCAACTCCGTCAAGGGGTGATATTACTCCTCCCAGTACATGGTAACTCCCATTGTATTGTTCAGTGGATTCTATGGCAATAACATCTCTAATATTTTCTACTACACAGATAATTTCTTTTTTCCGTCCAGGATTTAGGCAGATGGTGCATAGGTCATTGTCTGAAATATTGAAACAGCAGGTACAAAATTTTATTTCATCCCGCATTCTAGAAATTATCTCGCTGAATTGTTTTACATCTTTGTTTTCTTGCTTGAGTAGATGCAATACTAAGCGTAAGGCTGTCTTTTTCCCAATACCAGGTAATCTGGAAAATTCCTTTACTGCAGCATCAAGAAGTTGAGAAGACAATTGCATACGCAAAGGTAAGAACTGCCAAATGCACAGCCCATTATTGCACGAAGTTTTTATGCACTATTTAAATGGTCTTGAATTTAAGTATACTCAACCTAGTTTTTAAACTAGGTGATACGGGCTCATTTAATAATACCCAAATCAACGTTTACTTCATTGTCCCAGTTGGCTTTTATCTGAAGCACTTGTTTGCTAGGGATATTGTGTTCTGGTTGGCGCTTTTCCCAGTAATTGCCTGTATCCCATTTGCCATTATTATTTAAATCATATAAAATTTCAAGTTGATAATCGCCTGGTTTAAATAGTTTAATGCGGTATCTTTTTTCTTCAATTTTTTGTTGAAGGAAAATTTTATTCTCTTTTTTTAGGAAGATGATAGGGTGATAGGTTGTATCGATGTGTTCGATTTTGATATCAAGGCTTCCGTACTCTGTCGTTCTTTTTGTAATGAATGAAAGCGTATCTGTTTTAATGTATTTATTGTTCAAGCTATCTGTGGCAAAATCTTTTTGAACAATTAGTTTATATTCTGTGTTTTCTGGCCATTTAATGTCAAAGACAAGCTGCTTCCCGCTAGTATCCATCTGTATTCTATACCCTCCAATCTGATTGAAGTCTTTGTCTGTAAGCTTGATTTTAGAGGTATCAAATTCTTTAATGACATTTTCGGAAATAAGTATAAAAGGTGAAAGAATATCTTGTTTACCACCTTCTAGATTATTGCTCAATCGCAGCCGTTTATCATCTACTTTTTTGGGGTCTAACTTTTTTAGATCTGGTTTTGCTGTAGTTGATTTTGGTTTGATAATCTCTGTATGTGCCTCTTCGAATGCATAAAGCCTCATTGCGGTATCTACTCCAACAGTTACTGGACTGTCTAAGAAGGCAATCATTTCACTTGGCTGATTAAATGTTTTACCTCCATCAGCATCTTTAAGAGCGAATAGGTTGTATTTTCCAGGCTTTATAAATTTGAAAGCAAAGCTTCCATCACCTTTTAATTTAGTATAATACCGGGGTTTTTCTTTGGCTACTGCAGAGTCATCAAAATTTTGTTGGAGTATAGCAATAAGAGTGCTATCCACTTTTCCTGTTTCTGCGATAAATACTTTGCCGAAGAGGAAGCCGCTATCTATGTATGATCCAGTAGAGAAGGTATAGGTGAAATCTCGAAGTGGATTATTTTCATTTATGTCCCTTAGTGAAGTGGTGAAATCGATGCTATACGTTGTGTTTTCTTCAAGCGTATCCTTGATTTTTATGGTAACATTTTTTAGCTTGCCTTCTACCTGTGGATTTTTTTTAGGGGTAGGAGAGTAAACAACTTTTTCAAAGGGGTTGTCAAGGTTTATGTATTCATCAAATGTTATGATGATTTTATCTCCTTTAAAATTTAATGCACCTTGGCTTGGAACTGCAAAGACTAACTTAGGAGGTAAGGTATCTCTTGGGCCTCCAGTAGGAGGAATTTGTTGGCCACAGCTTGAAAAAAACAATGTTGCAATGAATACAACTGCAAAGAACGCTATTGTGTTGTTATGAAATGTACGTTTCATGGATTGTACAAAGTTAGTCCTTTGTCTTTGTTTTTTTACCGATTCTTAACTCTCTGAAAGGCATTACTGCTATAATGGATGTTGTGAAGACAAAATATCTTTTAGAGTTGTTCCTCTTCAACTTCACTAATGGTTAACTTATTCGTTTTCACAAAATCACACCAATGACAATCATCTTTGCCACAGCCCGTATAAAAGTCCCTTGCTTGAATCTTCTCCCAAGCAAACTTGATTTGAGAACGAACTTGTTCTAAGTCATCCGATGTTATGATTACTTTTTCTGGCTTTATTTCTTTATCCGCATTAGGTTCTACAAAGTCAAATTCAGTACTAATTACTTCGTATTTGCCCTGATCGTTGTTGTCGATTAACAGTTTATAAAAGACTGCTTGTCTCCAGTAGTCACCTCCAAAAGGTGGATCATTTTTCGGGGTTTTAAGTTTAGCTTTTGCGTTAGTAGGGTTTCCTGTTTTGTAGTCAACAACATTCACCTTATGTCCATCGAATTCCATTTTATCTATTTTCCCTTTCAATGGAATTCCATCTACCAATACATTTCTTATATTACGTTCAACAGAAACTATTTTTGAGAAAGAACTTATTTTTTGGTCATAATATTTGTCTAATATTTCCTTACCGTATTCCATTCTTCGTTCAAACTCTTGTTTAGTAAAGCTTTCTCGATGCTTATATAGATAAATAATATAGTCGTCTATTAGGATATTTTTGGAAGGGAAATTTTTATTTGGGTCATCTTTCATTTTGGTGAAAAAACTTTCAAGCGCATAATGTATTGCTGATCCAAATTCAAGTGTTTCGTTTTTAGGAGAAGGAATTCTGATTAGGTTTTTATAGTAGAATTCGAGGGGGCAACTCAAGTAATTATTCAAGGCTGTTACATTCATAGAAAATTTTTCAAGGGCCCTATCTACAATATCTGCATCCATTCTTTCAATAGTAGGACTGCTTATTTTGGTGAATTGAACCAGTGAAAAACTAGCTAATATGTTTTCGTCATGTTCTTTATTTTCTTCAGTTAAAGCATGTGTACTACGGATTTCTTCAAGAAACATAGTCGGCTCTATTTCTTTTCCATCTTCTTTATGATTTGCATAAGAAATAGTGAGGTGTTTTTCTGCTCTTGTGATGGCTACATAAAATAGTCTTCGCAGTTCTTCGTCTGATGAAGATGTTGTATTGGAGACGAATAATGATTTTGGAAATTTATATCCAGAATTTTGAGCTCTCTTTTTTTCCCAATAGGTTGCGTTACAGCCTGCAAAAAAGACATACTCAAATTCAAGTCCTTTGGATCCATGGCACGTTAAAAGATTTACACCTTTTTCATTCCCACCAATTTGAACCAATGGTAATTTTAGATTTTCTTTCTTCATCATTTGCAACACTTCAACAAACCCTTTTAGGTTGAGCGTGGGGTCTTTTTTTGTTTCTTCTTTAATGAAGTCAAAAAATGCAGTTAGCATTTGTAATTGCCATGGACTATCTAGGGATTGCATTATCGTCCTGAGCATTCCTGATTCTTGAATAACCTCTTCGAATAAGCTTTGCAGTGTTTTATTGGGAATTGAGCTAATCAAATTTTCGATGAACAATCCTGCACGTGCAAGTTCTGCGGAAAGATTGGCTTCAAACAAACTTGTTGCTACTGAGTTTGTTTTCTGTTGAATTAAATTTCTAAATCCTGATACTTCTTTTTTATACCTTCTCTCATTGTTCTCAATACTGAGTTTTGCGATTTCAAGTGGCTTGATATTGAACCAATCGAAATGTAATATTTCAAATAGCTTTTCATCCCCACTGAATGGCATATCCATTTCTGCATCTAGGTATTCGAAAAGCAATATTATTTTTTTAATAAAATTCAAGTCTAATAAATTCATATTACGCTTACTGTAATATTTTATAGACCTCGATTTTAGAAATTCAGCCAGATCCTCACCATATTTATTCTCTTTATATATTACAGCTATGCGCTTTGGGTCTATTCCATTTTGAATTAATTCTTCAATTTCTATTGTAATGCCAATCATTTCTTCTCGCGGACTTAGATAGGAAATTATAATAGGCGCATGTAAACTATTTTTGAGTTTACTATTTTCTGCTGTTAAGACTTTACTCAATCCTTCGATATGATTGATTAGGCGCTCTTTATTTATATCAATTAGTGTTTTTGATATATCAAGAATAGGTTGTACGGATCTGTAATTTCTAGTCAGCATAATGGTCTTTATGCTTGGGAATTTATTTTTGAACGCGAGCATATTTTCCACGTTAGCTCCTTGAAACCGAAAGATCGATTGATCGTCGTCTCCAACAACAAATATGTTTGGTTCATCCCAGTAGTTAATTAGTAATTCAACTATTTTATTTTGGGTTCCACTGGTATCTTGGTATTCATCAACCAAAATATATTGGTACTGTTCCTGATAGGTTGCTAAAAGCAATTTATTTTCTTCAAAGGCTTTTATTACCCAATTTATCATATCGTCAAAGTCATAGCGTTGACGGTCTTTCATCAGTTTTTGGAAGTTGTCAAATTCCTCAATGGCTTGTATAAGGCGATTCATAGAATCTTTTTCATCCTCAATTTGACTTACTTTTGGATCTCCTTTTTTATATCCCTTTCCATTCACCTTGTATCTAAAGTCATCGTTAAAAGGAAGTTCTTCGATGTATTGTTTAATTGCTTCAAGCATTGCAATTTTATCCCAGCCTTCTCTTTTAATTGAGCTAAAGAGATGTCGTAGGTTTTTTGCTTCATAGTAAATATCGCCGCGGTATCTTTTGAGGGGGTTTCCTTTTTTAAAGTTATCAATCAACTTGCGTAATAATGCTATAGCTTCTAAATCCGATATCGCTTCAAGCGATGATTTTTCAAATATGCCTAGATTATCTTGTATAACTTGATTGCAAAAGGAATGATAGGTGTGAATATTTACTTTATAAGCGTCAGGGCCAATCATTTTAAGTAATCTTTTGCGCATCGCTACTGCACCTGAATCGGTATAGGTCAGACATAAAATATTTTCTGGTTGTGTATCAGTATCAAGTAAAATCTTTCCAATTCTAATCGCAAGAATCTGAGTCTTGCCAGTCCCAGGGCCTGCAATGACCATTACTGGTCCTTCAATTGAGTCGACTGCTTCTTTCTGTTCACCATTTAAATTCTCGTATTCTGTTTTGAAAAGGAGTTGGGTGTTTTTTTGATCTGGTGTCATAAACAAGTTTAGGGAGGTTGAGGAAGTTGAAGGGGTTGAAGAAGTTGAGGGGGTTGAAAAAGTTGAAGGGTTGAAGAAGTTGAGAGGGTTTAGGAATGTTTAGGGAGGTTTAGTTGGTTTGCATAGTTGGATTAGGGTTTATCATATTTTATCCGTTGAATTTACAACTTTTTTCCTCCTCAAGCATTAGTATACATATCAATCCTTCAACCCCTTAAACCCTTCAACTTCCTCAACCTTTCTAAACCTCTTTAAACTTCCTCAACCTCTTCAACCCTTCAACTTCCTCAACATTTCTAAACCTTTCTAAACCTTTCTTCCATGGCCGTATACATGTTCAAGCGAACTCAATTTATTCCTGTTACATTAGATGAGGCATGGGATTTTTTTTCTCATCCCAAGAATTTAGCTGTGATGACGCCAGCATATTTAAATTTAAAATTCACTAATGAATTATATGGAAATGAGATGTATCCCGGACAAGTGATGACCTATAACGTTAGGCCTATATTGGGCATTCCAATGTTTTGGATGACTGAGATAACACATGTTGTGCCGAAGAAATTTTTTGT
>CANKGM010000060.1 GCA_947481355.1 Chitinophagaceae bacterium | reverse complement strand
TCCGTGATAGTGGTGCGCCAGTTTGAGACCAATGGGTCCGCCAAATTTTTCAACTGGTAAAATTGGGAAGCCATAAAAAATACCCGGAGTAGCTTCATCGGCGATTGTCCAACACGCCATTTTGCCCAACTCAAATAACTTCCAATTTTTTGGTTTTACCCAGGCAATCATCTGACGGGTAACTGTAAGTTTGCTCGATAAACCTGGAATCATTTTACCTGCCCAAGGACCAGCAGTGATAATTAATTTTTTAGCAGTATACGTTCCGCTGTTGGTGGTGACAGTTACTCCATCGGTTCTGTGTTTCCAGGTACCAATTTTTTCTTTCGTTTTGATGATTGCCCCATGTTGTAAAGCGAGCTGGGTGTACAATAAAATGGCGCGTTCGGGGGTGACAAAACCTGCGTCGGGTTCAATCAACTTTTCATAATCGTCGGGGATATCAAATTGAGGGTGCATTTTTTTGGCCTCAGCATTGTTCATCTTGTTGACTTTAATCAGGTATTTATCTGCGGAGTTATGCACGCCGGTCATCAAAGGATGGTCGGGTTTACCAAAGTACAACAAGCCGGTTTTAGTATAAACGTTCGCGCCACTGACGGTCTCAAGATGTTGCCAGTTTTGATATGCTTTTTCTAATAAAGGAACATAATCAGGGTGCTCGAAATAAGCTTTGCGGATGATACGACTTTGACCAGCATGGGAACCCATCTCGTGGGGGATATCGAATTGTTCTAATCCCAGCACTTTTACACCTTGTTGCGCTAAGTAATAGCAAGTTGCTGAACCCATAGAGCCGACACCCATTACGATAACGTCGAATTTAGTTTGCATATCGGCATTGGATTTTTGGATTTGCTGTGTAACGTCTTGTTGTGCAGCAGCGATGATGGGTGCTGTACCCAATACCGAAAGCCCGAGGCTATTGTGCAAAAAATCTCTTCTTTTCATGACTTATAATTACAGTGCTTTTGCTTAACAAACTCGCCGCGAATCGCCGCATGCATAGCGGATAGAATTAGTTCTTGAAAAATAAGTTAATTTTTTTAAATGAAGAGACATTAGGTAATCACTAAATTATCTATCATGAATAAAAACGCCACACTTAAATAAAAGAAAGAACTCTGCTAGGTGGCAATGGACGTGACTCCATTTCTTAGGCAACATTATCATCATAGACTGATAAGAGGAGACTTCAAGAGCATAGAATTAGAGATTGGGTATTTTAGTTTCAGTCTGAACTATTGGCTAGCACTTTGTCATTAGGGAAATATAAATGTGCGTACTTAAAATAAGTATTTAGGTAGTAAACAGCTTGTAAATTTATCTGGTGTCATGTAACACAAACAAAAAATCCCTATTCAATTGTATTTCAATTAAATAGGGACTTGCAAATGCTGTAGGGGGAGGAGTCGAACCTCCACGAGGCAGTTAGCGATAGCGCAAAGTTGAGTGGTCGACCCTGGTCGCTCAAATATTGCTATTTAAGCGGCTCTACACTATGTTTATCCTGTTATCCCCACCCCCGAGACAAGAGGGTATGTCTGCCAAATTTCATCACCCCACAATTTTAAAGAGCGGAGACAAATTTAAGGGTTTATCCTATTTTATTAATAATATTTCAACGTATATTTTTTATTTATAGAAATTTTTTAATAAATTAGATTATTAATTGAAAATCATTAAAAATACCAACTACAATGGCTGGAAAATTAAATCTTGACAAACTCGACCTTCAAATCATTCAGATTATGATGGAAGATGCCGGAATCTCCTATGCAGACCTCGGTAAACAACTTTTCGTTTCCGGAGGTACCATTCATGTACGTATAAAAAAATTACAAGAAATCGGCATCGTTAAGGGAACTAAATTAAATGTAGATCTTAAGCTTCTTGGTTATGATATTACCGCGTTTGTTGGGATCTTCCTCGAAAAAAGTTCACTTTATGATCAAGTTGCAGAAGACTTAAAAAAAATTTCAGAAATTATTCGACTGAATTATACTACGGGTAATTATAGTATGTTCCTTGAAGTAGTCGCAAAAGACATTAATCAACTTCGTTATGTACTGCATGATGAACTTCAAAAAATAAAAGGAATCGAACGCACCGAAACATTCATTTCACTATCTGAGAGTTTTAATAGGAATGTGATGGTGGCTAGCTTAGTTAGTTGAAGGGGTTGAAGAGTTGAAGTAATTAATTATCTTTCTTGCTGTTTTTAATTTTGAAAATTTCATAAATATTCTGTATTTCTTCAACTCTTCAACTCTTCAACTTTTCAACTACTTCAGCCTCCTCCCTTTCCAAGTATAGGTAGAAAACAACCCGAAAAATCCAGCTATTACAGTATAGGTATTATGAAGAGGCTGAACAGGCAGGAACCAAATCAACACATTTTTCTTAGAAAAAAAATCGGCGACACGGTACATGAATGGAAATTCGATTAGGGTTTTAATGAGGGTTAAAATTAACCATGCCATTAAATATTTCCAACTGAATAGTCCGATAATAAGTAAGCACAGTAAACTAAGGTTAACTAGATAAACCAATAGCAGCGTATATTTCAGTAGATTACTTTTATAATAAGGGGCCTTGCTCGCCCAACGAATGCGTTGTGTGATGAATTCTTGAATTGATTTTGCTGACGCTGTTTCAACAATAACATTTTGTGAAAAACAGTAGTGGACTTTACCTGGATATGCTATTTTAATTTTTTCCATCAACAGCATATCATCTCCCGATGCAATATGATCAACGCCTTTAAATCCATTCACTGAATTAAATGCTTCTTTCTCATAGGCTAAGTTTGCTCCATTGCACATCGTATAAAATCCACCTCCAACTCCTGCTGCTGTAATACCTTGTAAGGAAAGAAAATCAAGCGATTGAAAAATACCCAAAAATGATTTTTCTTTTTCAAATTTTACAGGTCCAGCTACGAATACCGCGCCGGTTGTTTCATAAAAGGAAACAATTGTCGATACCCAATTTTTATTCATTGTGCAATCAGCATCAGTTGTTATAATCAGTTTTCCTTGTGCTTGAACAACGCCTTTTGTTATTGCTGCTTTTTTCCCATGCATGCTGGCATCATCTTCTATTGAAATCAATCGCACGCCTTTGTTAGCATAATAACTAATTATGTTAGCCGTATCATCATCCGATTGATCATCTATAATAATGATTTCCATTAGCTCAGTCGGATAGTTTTGTTCAAGCAACGATTCAATGCATTGTCGAATGCAAGCCTCCTCATTCCTGGCAGCAACCAATATAGAAACTGACGTGGTAGGAGTGGTTGAGGCCGTGAATGGTGTTAACCTATTGAAGTAGTATAGTGCTATCCAAATGACAACCCCATAGGCGAAGACCCAAAAACATGCACTATAAATCAATATCATGGGATGAATAAATGGAATAAATTTCAAGAAAGTTAAATTTCAGCATTTCTTCTCGAAAAGAATTTTTTTCAGCGAAGTTATTCGTTAATTTTAATTTAGTTGCATAACTAACGATATGCCAAACAACCAATTTAAACGAGGCGAATTATACAGTTTTATCACTGGACTAGCATCTACTGCTATTGCAAGGCGTTTGCAAAAAAATTTCAAACAAGAAGGCATCGAAATTACCATAGAACAATGGAGCGTACTATATCATCTTTGGAAAAAAGATGGTATAAGTCAGCAAGAGCTTTGTAACGCCTCTTTTCGTGATAAGCCAAGTATCACCCGTTTAGTTGATAACCTGGAGAAGCTCAATATGGTGAAGAGGGTAGGCTCACCAACTGATAGGAGAATGAACTTGATTTATATAACAGATCATGCAAAAAAATTGCAAGATCGAACTATGGATATTGCTGAGGCAACAATGAATGAAGCATTGGATGGTGTACCTAAAGCAGATATTGAACGTGCAAAATCAGTACTCCAAAAAATATATGATAATCTAACATCTTAATCTTTAATAGTTGTATTATGGAAACCACATCAACATCAATCATGAAAGGAGCCGGCTGGCTTCTCACTGAAGAAAAACCTGCGCATACATTCATCCCAGAAGATTTCAATGAAGAACAAAAAATGATGATGGATATGTGTCATCAATTCATTGAAGCAGAAATTAATCCGTTGCTAAATCGTATTGATAGTCTTGAAGCTGGATTAATGCCTTCACTTATGGTGAAGGCCGGTGAGCAAGGACTGTTAGGTATTTCTGTTCCCGAACAATACAATGGCTTAGGGAAAGATTTTATTTCATCTATCATTGTTGCAGAAGGGTTAGGTGCTGGTCATTCATTTTCGGTTGCTGTATCAGCGCATTCAGGAATCGGCACATTACCCATTTTATATTTTGGCACCGATGCACAAAAAGCTAAATACATCCCCAAGTTAGCCACAGGAGAATGGAAGGGTTCATATGGATTAACAGAACCAAATAGTGGAAGTGATGCATTAGGTGCTAAAACAATAGCTAAACTGAGTGAAGATGGAAAGTATTATATTTTAAACGGACAAAAATGTTGGATTACCAATGGAGGTTTTGCAGATATATATACCGTGTTTGCTAAAATAGATGGAACTGCTTTTACTGCATTTATATTAGAACGCGGCATGCCAGGATTTACACAAGGTCCCGAAGAACATAAGATGGGAATCAAAGGGTCATCCACTGTTCAATTGTATTTTCAAGATTGCAAAGTACCTGTTGAAAATGTATTAGGTGAAATAGGCAAGGGACATATCATTGCGTTTAACATCCTTAATATAGGCCGACTTAAATTGTGTGCAGCTACCTTGGGAGGAACAAAAAAATGCTTGCAGGAAACAGTACAGTATGCTAAAGCCCGAGAACAATTTAAAAAGCCAATCGCTGATTTCGGAGCTATTCAACATAAGCTGGCTGAAATGGCTGTACAAATTTATGCTTCAGAAGCTGCATTGTATCGAACTTCCATGTGGATTGATGAAAAGGAAAACGATTTATTGCTTGCGGGTAAACCATTTAATGAAGCCATGTTATCTGCCGCTGAAGAGTATGCTATAGAATGCGCAATTTTGAAAGTATTTGGATCTGAATTATTGGATTTTGTAGTCGATGAATCAGTTCAAGTACATGGCGGAAATGGATTTAGTGATGAATACAATATATCTCGTGCATATAGAGATAGTCGGATCAATAGAATATTCGAAGGGACTAATGAAATCAATCGTTTGCTCATTGTAGACATGGTGTTGAAACGTGCCATGAAAGGAAGGTTAGATATGATGGGTCCTGCTATGGCTGTGCAAAAAGAACTGATGAGTATCCCCGAATTTGGAAATCAAGACGATTCACCTTTTGCAGAAGAACGGAAAGTTATTCAACAATTCAAGAAGTCAATTTTTATGGTGGCTGGTGCAGCTGTTCAGAAATTAATGATGAAGATTGAATCCGAACAAGAGATACTCATGAATATCGCAGACATGGCTATTCAAGTTTTTCATGCTGAAAGTGCCTTATTGAGAACAATGAAATTGGTTGCAGATAAAGGTGAAGCAGCATGTAGCGTTGAAGTCGATATTGCGCGTATTTATATTTATGATGCAGCCGATAAAATTAATAAAGCCGGTAAGGAAGCAATTAATTCATTTGCTTCTGGAGATGAACAACGTATGATGTTGTTAGGCATTAAGCGGTTTACTAAAGTATCTCCATTTAACGCAAAGGATGCAAGAAGAAGAATTGCTGCCAGTTTAATTCAAGGAAGAATTCTTTAGAGCAATCATTCAAACTATTTCTTAAGAGGCTATCAAATAAATATCCCCCGTTGAAATATCAACGGGGGATTACTTATTAAAATATTTTATGCTATTAAATTATGCTTCTGAAACGTTTGCCAATTGAATACTTTTCCAAGAGTTTTTTTCGGAATGATATGAAGGTGAGAATTGCTTGACAGGAGCTTCCTTGATTTCTTTTTTAGAAAACGCAATGGTCAGTGTGATTAATACTGTTGAAATGCCAGAAACAAGTCCAAGAAATGCAAACATATCATTTGCATGTTTTTGTGGTTCCGTTAGGTTCATTAGAATCAATGTGATAAATGACCCGAAGGCAAAAACGATTGCACTCATCAAAATGGCCTTACTTGTTTCCTTATGATTCTGGATACTATGTTTTACAAAATTGATGAATAGCATTGAACTGAATATGAAAACTGGAATACTTCCTATTAACAAAATCATTAATAAATTATTTTCAGTAACTCCATTCATTGCGATTGCCAAAGAAGTAAAAGCAAGTAATAGGGTTAGTGACAGCCCAATTAATTTATTTATCTTATTATTTTCATTTAGGTATACCAATACAATAAGCATTAATGGAGCCTGAATAACAATACTCATGGTATTAATTATTGTACCAATACTTTCAGGGAGTAGCCCTACGTTTTTCACTAAGAAAGTACTTAGAAAAGGTAAAAGGTAAACTGAGGAGAGTAAAACGGCCTGAGTGATGCTGATTTTAAAATAGGATTTGGACTGTTTCATAGTGTTCAATTGAATTGTTTAATAAAGGGTATAGCTAAAACGCCAAATTGTTGTGCGAATTATATTTTGGCCCCAAATCAGTCTAAATTCAGTAAAACTGCCTCACGTTTTAAGTATTTTTACTGATTTACTATCTGATTCCTGTGATCTTATTCTATAATCAACTGCGTTACTTTTATAAAAAAAGGGCAATCTGAAACCAGATGCCCTTAACCCTTATTACAATTCTAGACGTTTAGTTAATTATTTTGATAGCTTGGATAGTATTTGCTGATATTGGTTACACTTGTTTTTGATAATTCAGGTGTATTTGCTAAGCTGAAATCATCCCACTGTGAAATAGCAGCATTTTTTCTTTGTGGTACTGCCTCTTTTGATACTTCACCTTCTACTTGATTTAAATCAAACATTGCTATGCTGATCGAGGCAAATGCTGTAGAAATAATAGTAATCAATCCAAACAATGATCTGATATCTGAAGCATGCTTTTCTGGAGAAATTACATTTAATGTAAGCAATAGCATATATGATCCATAAGCAAATACAATTGCACTAAGAATAAATGCTTTGTTTGTTCCTTTTTGGTGGTACACACTAGACTTTACCTGTTGTATAAAAAGCACAGATCCGAATAGGAATACTGGTATTGTGCCTAGTGCCATTAAGTTTAATGTAGCTTGTTCATTAAATGGAGAAAGCCCAATTGCCATAACACTTATGCCTAAAATTGCTGCAAGACTAACTTTTATTCCTTTGGTTATTTTATTGCTTTCTGTGAAGTATAAAAGGAAAATTAATGTTAATGGAGCTTGTAGTACATTAGACAGCATGCTGATCCAAACGGATGTTTTTTCTGGTAATGCTACATATTTATTTAGAAGTGATGTAGAGATGAAGAACATCATATTTGCGGCTGCTAGAGAAAGAAAATACCTGTTGCTGCCTTTTTGTTTAATAAAGATGATGGCTACAGGCAATAAAACGATAAGTGCGCTAATGAGTTGAAGGGTCGAATTTGATTGGTTCATAACTAAGGATTTTGGATGGTTTCACTTTAAAACGCAATGCTTAACCCGATAGTATAAATTGAGTTCAAATTGGTGAAAATTAAGGGAAAGTGCTTTTTGCAATACGTATTTCTACTATGGTATCACGATAAAAACTAATTTCGTACGATGCGATATATTATAATAGTATGCTTATCGATTATGCTGGTTCACACCAGCAATATCTGCTTTAGTCAAGCTAAATTCATTCCAGGAAAAACTAAGGGGCTTATGCCTTACATAGAATATGGCCCTGGGGATGATCGGTTGGGTGGTGCAAAGATGACCTATATGGACACAGGAGTTTTAGTAAAAATTATTGACAGTTCATCTACGGATTATATTATTGAGCTTGCTCCTACACTTAGTGCTTTTATTTTAAAATCAAGTGTAAGCTTGGATATGGCCTATCCAGTCAAGCAATTTTACCTCAGTGGAAATTGGAGGACTTATTCCGATGAACGTTTTGATTATATAAGTATTGACATGCCTGAGAAATTACCATATAAAGGGAATATGCTGGTTAATCCGTCAAGATTAGCTATTGATTTGTTTGGTATCACATCTAATACCAATTGGATTACTCAGACTGGTAAGCCATCAGAAATTAGGAATGTTTGGCTTGAGCAAATTCAAAATGGAGTGTTTAGAGTTTATATTGATCTAAAGAGTAAGTTACATTGGGGGTATTCTATATATTATGATTCTACCTCAACCAAACTTACCATTCGGGTTAAGCATGCACCAGATAAGAAATTGAAGAATGTCTTTGTTGCCATAGATGCTGGCCATGGTGGAGATAATTCAGGTGCAGCAGGTAATGTTTCAGGTAAGTTAGAAAAGTCCCTCACTTTAGATTATGCGTTGGCATTAGAGAAGGAACTCAAAAAATCTGGTGTTCAACATGTTTTTATGACACGACGCATTGATACAAGTCTATCAATGCCACAAAGAATTAAGATGCTTAAGGATACAATGCCGGATTTACTAATTAGTATTCATTTCAATTCATCATCTGTTGATACGGTAAATGGAACTAGCACTTTCTATCGTCATATTGGGTTTAGGCCATTGACCCAAACTATTTTGAAAAGAATGGGAGAGCTTAAGTTAAATGATTTTGGTAATGTTGGCAGTTTCAATTTTGCATTAAGTGGACCAACGGATTTTCCTAATTGTCTTGTTGAAGTAGCATTTTTAAGCAACCATGATAATGAAAAATTTATTCTTTCAAAGCGCGGTGCATTAGATGTAGCAAAAAAAATAAGGCAAGGAATTAAAGATTGGGTTGAACTAGAACGTTAGTCATGTTTAGTCTTTACATATTTTGTACCTTCATTCTCTATTAAATAAATTTCCATGGAGCTTAAAAATTCGTTTGTTCATCATGTTTATTTTTGGCTTAAAAACCCTGAGAGTAAGGAGGACCTTCAAAAACTTGTTGAAGGACTGCAGGCATTAAGCGTAGTGAAAGAAATTAAAGCGTTTCATATTGGTAAGCCTGCACCTACAAATAGAGAAGTAATCGATTCAAGCTATGCCGTTTCATGGCTAAACGTATTTGAAACAGAGGAAGATGAGCGTATTTATCAATCACATCCTCTTCATTTGAAATTCATTGCTGATTGTTCTATGTTATGGCAAAAGGTAATAGTATATGATTCATTGCAATTTTAATTATACATGTTTAATAAAAACCGATCAGCAGCATTAGGATTTATTTTTGTTACGGTATTAATTGATGTAATAGTTTTTGGAATTATAATACATGTTATGCCCAAGCTTATACAAT
>CANKGM010000059.1 GCA_947481355.1 Chitinophagaceae bacterium | reverse complement strand
TTGCAGTTGATTTTTGTGGATCACCTGATCCTGTATCGTTTGTTACCATCGTCCAAGGTCGTTGTGCCCATGCCCAACCTTCTTGTATTCCTGTAAGGTTAAATTTCTTGGTAGCGCCACTACCAGCTTCACTTATAGGAAGCACTAAATCTGGAAATAAATACATCATTAAGCTAGTTTCCATTTCATCTGCATGGTCTCCCGGTAATTCAAATATTCTATCTCTTGGTACCGCTTGAAACCAATTCACAACAGTTACAAAAAGATTACTGTGAATGCCGGCTAATTCTCTAATCATAGCTATGAAATTATTTGCCCCATGACCATTTAAGATAATTAGTTTGGTAACATTATGCCTAACTATTACATCACAAACATCTTTTAAAATAGCGAGTTGTGTACTCGGATTTAAATTCATACAAAATGGAACATCTAGTTGTCCTGTGTTTACACCAAATGGTATAGTAGGTAGTACAATGACTTTTGCTCCTTGCTCCCAGGCTATTGCTGCACTTAATTGTGCTACATGATCAACTTGATAATTATCTGTTGCATAGGGTAGGTGATAATTATGCGCCTCTGTTGCACCCCAAGGTAGTATGGCTACATCATAGGACTGTTGTTGTACTGTTTTCCAATTTGTTTCAGCAAGAATATATGGACGTGGTTGATTTTTCATATTAATTTTATTTTTCGTCTTTCTGCTATGCTTTTCAATGAATTGATACTCACGTTTAATTCGAAACCAATTAGTAATACTAGTGAATTGACAAATACTAGAAACATGAGAATTAATATACTTCCTAAAGAGCCGTATACCTTATTGTATGTAGCAAAATTATTAACCCAATAAGAAAATAGGTAAGTAAATGTCATGATTAATATTGTCGCTAAAATTGCCCCTGGAGATTTAATTTTCCATTTTTTTTGAATATTTGGAGCATATTTATAAATCATTCCTATAGATAGGTAAATCAATAAAAATATGATTGCAATTTGAACGATATTGAAAAAAGTATTGGAAATATGATCTTTAAGATGCCAATGTTTAGTTAACCAACTAATTACTATGGTTTGTGTAAGCAAGATGAATAGGGTAGCGAATACCAGAAGCACAATTAACGTTGTCAATTTAATAGCAGCCCAACGTATTTGTATAAAATTCCTTTTTTCAATATCAATATGAAGCATTGATTTTGTAAAGGTTCGCATGATGGTAAGCGTTGCATTTGAGGAAAAGTAAAGTGCAAGTAATAAACCAAATGACAAAAATCCAGTTCCACTTGAGAAAAAATCATCCATTACATTTTTAATCACATTGTAGGTAGATCGATCTGGCGTGATTGTTTTTACAATTATTAAAACCTCTTTATAAAGTTTTCGTGAGCCTGGTATATTTGACAGCAATGTGAAAATGAATATAAAGAAGGGTGGGATAGCCATTAAAAAATTGAAGGCAATGGATGCAGCTCTTTCATTCAATCCTATTTGCTGAGTCTGCTTAATAAAGAATAAGATTACATCGTATAAGGGTAGTCCTTCAAACCCGGGTAAAATTATTTTTTTTGATTTTGAAATCAAAAATGTAATAGGTTTACTTTCGATTATAATTCTCTCGAGCTTAATCATCTTTGAAGTTAATGTATCTTTCTTTGGTCTAAGGCTATTCGATATTGCCGAGCATTTTCAAAGTGCTCTTCTGCTGTAGAAGCAAAATTATGAGACCCAGAAAAATCTGGTTTAGCACAAAAGTATAAATATCCGGTTTTCTCGCCTTTTAGGACTGCATCAATAGTCATAATAGATGGAGTGCAAATTGGGCCAGGTGGTAAGCCTTTGTTTTTATAGGTATTATAAGGAGATATTGACGAGTTATTTATTTCATTCATGGTGATTCTCTTTATGCTGAAATCTCCAATAGCAAATTTTATAGTTGGGTCTGCACCCAAGGGCATGTTTTTCTTCAATCGATTGATGTAAACACTTGCCATTTTGGGTTTTTCGGCTGGATTGTTAGTCTCTTCTTCTACAATAGATGCTATAACATAAACTTCCTCTTTAGAGAGACCTAATTTTTTTGCCCTTTCTATTCTGTCTGAATCCCAAAATTTATTAGATTCTTTTTGCATTTTCATCAAGAATTCTTTCGGATTCGTATCCCAATAAATTGAATAAGTATTGGGTATGATGATTGTCATCGCCTGCTCTAACGTCAGTCCCAATAATGACAGCGAATCTTCGTTAGTTAAAAACTCATACATTTCACTAGAACTGACATTAAGTTTATTACTAACGAATTTGGATAAATCTTTTTTGGTTCTAAATTTATTGATGACCAGATTTACTGTAGTTTGATTACCCCCTTTTAATTTTCTAAAGATGGAGTAAATACTACTGTTACGCTCAATTTTATAGCGACCTGGTTTTATGTTTTTCCAATAATCAAACAAATCAGCTAAAACCAAAAATGTTCGAAAATTAATGGGTTCAATAACTTCCTTCAAAACCGGTTTAACGTATGTCTTTTCTGCTTTATTTGATGAAATAAAAATCGTTGTATCATCCGAATCGAATTTGGTGGAAGACCTAAGAAAGAGGAGATAAACAATTAACGATGATACTAATGCTAGTATAGATATGATTACATACCCTTTTTTATGGCTTGAACGTTTGGATCTCGATTTAGTTTTTTTCTTGGCCATATCCCAAAATAAAGAAACCCTGCTGATAATCGACAGGGTTTCATATTAAAATCGTTATAAATTATTTCCCTGGCGTAGTTGAAGGCGCTGGTTGAAGAGGCATTTGTTGTTGAGGAAGGGTGTTGCTATTCGTTGGGATGTTTTTAATTGCATCATTGCTGGTATTCTTACTAGAAGAGATGAGCAATGTTGAAACAATACACAATACAATAAGGATACTAGAAAGAATCCAAGTTCCTTTTTCTAATACATCTGTTGTTTGCTTTACGCCCATGAATTGGTTGCTAAATCCGGCAATATTTCCAGATAATCCACCCCCTTTAGGGTTTTGGATCAAAACGATAAGTCCAAGAAGTACAGATGCTAAAAGGATTAATACTATGAAAATGGTGGTCATAATCTATTTTGTTTTATAGCCAAAATTCGGTTAGCAAAAATATGGCTATTGATAGGATTTTGCAAACTTAATTTAGTGTATATATCTATTGCCTTTTCAGCCATTCCCTGTTTTAAATAAACCTCTGCCATGGCTTCAGTCACAATCAATTCTGCCTTTTGGAAAGGTTCTTCAGTGCTTTCTGTCTTAGATATATTGTTTTCTGATGGATTTAGGGTGGTTGGTTGGAGCTTTTTCATTGTTTTAAGCCATGCCGTAAAACTTTTCACCTTGAGTCCTAAGTCGTCTTTATCTTCTTTATCAACGAGTTTGATCCCTTGCGAAGCAAAGTAATCTACGGTATGATAAGGGTCAAATCCGATTAATTGGCCTTCTGGCGTTTTATCAAGTGGCTCTTGTGATTGATTTGATGATGAGGCATCAGCCAAATTAGTTATAGGGGGAATGATTTCGTCTTCTTTTTGAGTAAAAATAGATTCTTCATTCGCTTCAATATCAGCCTCAGTTTCTGGGAAAGTAGACGTGAATATCGGTTCTTCAATCTCATCCAAGCCAATATTATCATCATCTACTAAAGTAGGTTCAATGATAGAATCTTCAATTCTTTCTATTTCGTCTTCAATATCTGCATTTACCTCAGTCTTTCTTTCTACATGAGCATATGGCTCAAGGTCAATATCAAGCTCATCTTCTGAGCTATTATTTTCGGTTATTGGGTATGAATTAGGCTTGAATGGCTTTTGATCTTCTGCTAATGGATCGGATATAGAAGAAGCTTCTTCGTTTTCTTCTATATTGAACTTTTTAATAATGCCACGCTCATTTTCATCACTAAGTTGGTAATCTAACCAATGTGGATTGTTGAAATACAATGCAGTATGGGAAACAGCTTCTGGAAAATGCCTGTCAAATGTCTCCTTAAGCTTACTTGTATGCAAAAAATGTACAATGGAAGAATAGGGATACTGTTGAGCCAATGCCTGCAACTCATCAAGGGTCATCTCATCGAGATTCTCCCGCTCAAACATGCTCTGTACTATAAAATCTGTCTCCCTTATCATTTTGCTAATATAATCTGCTTTACCAATTTGAAAAAATTCTATTGAAAATCTCGTCTGTTAATCCCTCAACCATTTGGTCATTAAGCTCAGCTTCTGCTTGAGTTAGACTTTTACTCGCAGAAAAAGGGAAGTTGCGGGTGATGTCAATTTCTTGATTCTTTGTCTCGTCTCGTTTGTTTTTAAATATAATGTGTACACTAACATTCAAATTATTACTAGCAACTTGTTTCTGTGAAATACCGGAGGTGCTTACAGAATAATCACTCACATAGCCACTAATCTCATAATCCGCATCGTTATTGGTTTGTGATAGCCTTGTTTGGTTGACTATTTTTTGCCTTAACTTATCGGATAATTTTGGACTCAATTGCGGATTGATATATCGAGCTTTATTTTCAATATAAAAAACACGAACGGTCTTTATTTCAGGAGGTATAGATACATCTTTTAATGAATACCTACAAGTTCCTTGAATAGAAACTAAGGCTACTATTATAATGAACAATTGAAATAGTTGTTTGTATTTATAATTCTTCAATATCGTATTCTTTTAATTTTCTGTATAATGTTCTTTCGCTAATACCAAGATCTGAAGAGGCGTCCTTACGTTTGCCTTTGTGTTTCTTCAATGCTTTCTCTATTAATTCTTTTTCTTTATCCATGATGTTGAGCGATTCTTCAACAACAACAGTATCCTGAATATCCCTAGATTCTGAAATGATAATAGGTTGTTTTGATACAGCATATATATTTCCTGTTGATGGCTCAAGTGTATTTTGAACTAATGGAAGATCTTGCATAAACGAGGCCTCAACAGCATTGGAAACAGTATTAATGGTTGATGGATTATGAAGTATATCAAGAAACATTTTCTTGAGTTCGGTCACATCCTTCTTCATGTCAAAGAATAATTTATATAGGATGTCTCTTTCATTCATGAATTCTGTTTGCCCATTTCCTCCGGATGATTTCATCACCATTGGTAAATTTCTATCAGCATGCTTTGGTAAAAATCGTTCTATTTCTTTAGGAGTAATTAATTTATTTTCCGATAGCACAGAAATTTGTTCTGCGATATTTTTTAACTCCCTAACATTACCGGGCCATGGATAGTTGATAAGCATTGCTTTAGCTTCATCATCGAGTTGAATTGGGCTTGTTCTGTATTTTTCTGCAAAATCAACCGCGAATTTCCTAAATAATAAAATGATATCCTCTTTTCGTTCTCTTAATGAGGGAACTCTAATAGGTACAGTGTTTAAGCGATAATATAAGTCTTCTCGAAATTTATTATTCTGTGTGGCGAGAAGTAAATCTTGGTTAGTAGCAGCAATAACCCTCACATCAGTCTTTTGTACTTTTGATGAACCAACACGAATGAATTCAGCATTTTCAAGAACACGTAAAAGCCGGGCTTGAGTACCTAATGGAGTTTCACCGATTTCATCCATGAATAAGGTTCCGCCATTTACCGTTTCGAAATATCCTTTTCTTGAATCGACTGCACCCGTAAACGATCCCTTTTCATGTCCAAATAATTCTGAATCGATGGTGCCTTCCGGAATAGCACCACAGTTTACTGCAATAAATGGATTGTGCTTTCTAGGAGACAGGGCATGGATAATTTGAGAAAAAATTTCTTTTCCTACTCCACTTTCTCCAGCAATCAACACAGTAAGGTCTGTATTAGCAACTTGTGTCGCTACCTGAAGTGCATAATTCAGGGAGGGCGAGTTACCGATAATACCGAATCTGTTTTTTATACTTTGAATATCCATATGTTGATGGCTTATAGTTATTTAACAATCGTACAAAATAATGTGGCTTGTGTAAATTCGTTCACCACAACATTTACATAATCACCCTTTTTTAAATTGCCGTCTTGGGTCTTATCGAATATCATGACTTTGTTCTGGCTGTTTCTGCCCATCCATTGTAGATTGCTTCGTTTTGAATCTCCTTCAATCAATACTTCAAAAACTTTTCCAACATCTTTTTTGTTGCTTTCGTATGATAAATTGTTTTGCATTGAAACAATTTCACTCAGTCTTCTCTTTTTAGTATCCATGTCAACATTATCCTCGTATCGCTTTGCTGCTAACGTTCCTGGTCGTTCAGAATAAATAAACATATAGCTGAATTCATACTCGGATTGTTTCATCACGTCAAGTGTCTCAAGATGATCTTGTTCTTCTTCAGTACAAAATCCTGCAATGATATCTGAACTAATAGCACAATCTGGCATAATTTCTTTGATGCGTTTAATTTTAGACAAATACCATTCTCTCGTATAGGTTCTATTCATGAGTTGCAATAATCTAGAAGAACCACTTTGTACAGGTAAATGAATGTATTTGCAAATGTTTGCGTAATCGCGCATAGTATATAAAACACTATCTGTAATGTCCTTTGGATGTGATGTACTAAATCGTACTCTTAACAATGGGTTTATTTCAGCAACCTGCTTAAGAAGTAAGGCAAAGTCTGTAACGTGGTTAGTTGCGGAATCAACAAAATAATAGCTGTCCACATTCTGTCCCAGTAAGGTGACTTCTCTGTAGCCATTTTCGAATAAGTCTCTACATTCATCGAGAATGGAATTCACATCTCGACTGCGTTCTCTTCCTCGAGTAAATGGAACAACACAAAACGAACACATGTTATTGCATCCTCTTGTTATGCTGACAAAGGCTGAAACACCATTTGAATTTAACCGAACAGGGGAAATGCCTGCATAGGTTTCGTCTCTGCTTAATAATACGTTTACGGCCTTTGTACCTCCTTCAGCTTCCTCTATGAGGTTGGGTAAGGTTCTATAGGCATCTGGGCCTACCACTAGATCAACCAACTTCTCCTCATCCAACAACTTATTTTTTAATCGCTCTGCCATACATCCTAGTATGCCAACTAAAAGCGATGGATTCTTTCGTTTAAGCTTTTTAAATTCTGTGAGTCGTTTTCTTACCGTCAATTCCGCTTTCTCTCTGATTGAACAGGTATTTAAAAAAATAAGGTCAGCCTCTTCTTCATGTTTAGTAGCACCAAAACCTTCAGTTTGTAAAATGGAGGCTATTATCTCACTATCACTAAAATTCATTGAACAACCATAGCTTTCAATGAAGAATTTTTTACCTGCGGGATTTTGACTAATGGAATTGGGGGCATAAGCCTCACCCTGACGACTTTCATCAATTGATTTGTTTAGCACGTTCAACATGCTGCAAATTTACACTAAAAGAAGAAATGTGACAAATTGTCACAGTAATTCAGCTAAACATTTTTACTGAGAAACCGCTTAGCTAACCAGCTCTCTTGAACAGGAATGATCCATCTATGGATAAGTGATTGTTTATCAGATACATTATGATCAAGAAATAGTGTTTCTGAGTTAATAAAATTATTCTCTAGCGCATAGTTTATTTGTGACATAGGGATCAGCTGTATCTTCTCATTGACGATAAAAGCCAAATTTGTGCGATCAAATAGACTAACCTTGTAGGTCGCCTCAATTTCTTTGATTAGTCGAACTGAACTATCCGTGCTGCATCCACTAACTTCAGAGATGGTTTCATCAGCCATCAACACAATGCATTGTCCAAAAAATAGGGTAGCAAACCCTTTAACTGGATATTGGTGGGATTTCCAATTGGCTGCAAACTGGTTAAGTGTATCTTCTATGGACAGTGCTTCAGAGAGAGTGAAAAGTCGACTTGACTGATATATCCATACTCTTGAAGAATCACTAAAATCATCTGGGAGTAATTCTTTAAATGATAAGTTCATCATATTGATTTTGCTATTAATTCTGCTATATCCATCACTTCGATTTCAGATTCTTTTTCATTCAATTTGATTCCATCAGTCATCATTGTATTGCAAAACGGACATGCCGATGCAATAATTGATGCATTGGTATTGATTGCTTCATTGGAACGTTCAAGGTTTATACGTTGATCTCCTTTTTCTTCTTCTTTAAACATTTGAGCTCCACCTGCTCCGCAGCACAATCCATTTTTTTTGCAACGTTTCATTTCAACCAATTCGCCATCTAATGCTTCTAATACTTTTCTTGGGGCTTCGTAAATATTATTGCTTCTTCCTAAATAACATGAATCGTGGTAGGTTATTTTTTTTCCTTTAAATGGCCCTGAATCGTTAACAACGATTTTTCCTTCATCTATAAGTGATTGAAGTAATTGGGTATGATGAATAACTTCATAATTTCCTCCCAATTCTGGATATTCGTTTTTTAACGTGTTAAAACAATGTGGGCAGGCCGTAACAATTTTTTTGACTTGGTATCGGTTCAGTAAATTAATATTTTGATAGGCCATCATTTGAAACATAAACTCGTTGCCGGCTCTTCTAACAGGATCTCCAGTACACATTTCTTCAGATCCAAGTATTGCATAATGAATTCCAACCTTGTCTAATATAGTAGCGAAGGCCTTGGTAATTTTTTGTGCTCGTTGATCAAAACTTCCTGCACATCCAACCCAGAATAACAATTCCGGATCTCTGCCTTGTGCTTTTTCATCCGCCATTACTGGTATTTTCATGCTTTACTTTTTATACTGTTTAATACTATCATTTTTGATATACAATCATACATCTGATTCTTTTGTCCAATTTATTCTGTCGTCTGGAGAAAATTTCCAAGGTGCAAAATTGTTTTCAACATTCGTAAACATGGCCGTCCACTCTGAAGGTGCACTGCTCTGTTCCATCACAAGATATCTTCTTAATTGAATGATGATGTCTAATGGATTAATACTCACAGGACATGCTTCCACACAAGCATTGCATGTAGTGCATGCTCTTAATTCTTCTTCAGTTATGTAATCAAAAAGTAGTGATTTTGAATCGCCTGTAAAGCTGCCGTTTTTGTCAATGTTATTTCCAATCTCTTCTGCTCTATCCCGGGTATTCATCATTATTTTTCGTGGGGATAATAATTTACCTGTTTGGTTTGCAGGGCAAGCGCTTGAACATCGTCCACATTCTGTACAGGTATATGCATCTAAAATGTTTTTCCAACTTAAGTCTTGAAGGTCTTTCGCTCCGAACTTAAGATGACTTGTTGAGTCTGTCTGAGCAGGAATAAGTTCTGGTTGGAATGAATATAACACCTCCTGTTGAACAGAAGGCATATTATGTAGTTTTCCTTGAGGCGTCAATCGAGCATAAAAAGCATTTGGGAAGGCAAGTATAATATGAAGGT
>CANKGM010000058.1 GCA_947481355.1 Chitinophagaceae bacterium | reverse complement strand
TGCCTAAAAGCCCATGAAACGAATTAATCAAAAACCCACCCTTAAAAATTAAAATGAATACGGCAACTACTTGTCCCATGAATTTTTTCAAAGGAGATAAAAGCATGATATCATCTTTAACTCCTAGAAAGAAAATAATGAAGGCCGCTGCAATAAAATATTGAATCCACGGAGCGGATGAGAATGGCAGAAGACATGACAAGGAAAAGATCAAAGCAATAAAAATACCAACACCGCCCAAACTAGGAATAGGCACGGCATGAATTTTTCTAGGATTCGGAACATCAAATATTTTTTTCGCCCTGGAAACTTTAATAACTACAGGAATAGATACGAAAGCCAATAAAAATGAAAGAAGAGAAATCAAAACGATAAGATCGATTCTCATAATGGGATGGTTCAGGATAGATAATTGGACTAACTACTAAGTATTTCTCACAGTTACTTCACAAAAGTAAAGAAATTAACGATTGAAAAGTTGATTTTATTGCCCTTATAAAAATTAAGTAATAATAAGTAATATACTTAAGTAAAAAGCTATAAACGAGAAGTTGATTATACATAGTTTCATTATAGAAAATTATGCAGTCGAACTTCATAAATGTTGACCCACTAGAAACAATTCTATCCGAAGAAAAAGTATCAATCTAAATAAATTCAAAGAAATACATAACTTTTTACCCTGCTTCAACCAATTTATCATCTGAGAATTCGATAAATCAAGTAAATTTGCTTCAAAGTAAATACACATGACTTCGCTTTCAAATACTGCACAGCAAATAAGAAGAGATATAGTAAGAATGGTACATGGGGTACAAAGCGGACATCCTGGAGGATCTCTAGGTTGTGCAGATTTTTTAACTGCACTATATTTTAAGGTTATGAAACATAACCCTTCTTTCAATATGGACGCACTCCAGGAAGATGTTTTTGTACTATCTAATGGTCACATTTCACCTGTGTTTTATTCATGCCTCGCTCGCTCAGGCTACTTTCCAGTAAGCGAACTCGATTCATTCCGTAAATTGGGCACTAGATTACAAGGACACCCAACTACACACGAACATCTGCCAGGAGTTAGGATTGCATCAGGATCCCTAGGACAAGGTCTCAGTGTTGCGATTGGTGCAGCACTTAGCAAAAAACTCAACCAAGACAATCATCTTGTATACTCACTACACGGAGATGGAGAACTTCAAGAGGGTCAAATATGGGAAGCAGTGATGTTTGCTGCACACAACAAAGTTGATAATCTAATAGCTACTGTTGACTGGAATGGTCAACAAATTGATGGCCCAACAGAAAAAGTATTAAGCCTCGGAAATATAAAAGAAAAATTTGAGGTCTTCGGTTGGACCACTATTGACATGCAAGGCAATGACATGGATGATGTAGTGGCAAAATTAGAACTTGCTAAGAGCCTTACTGGACAAGGGAAGCCAATTGCTATCATGATGCATACACTCATGGGGAAAGGCGTTGATTTCATGGAAAATGACCATGGCTGGCATGGAATTGCTCCAAATGATGATCAGTTAGCCAAGGCATTAGGCCAATTAGAAGAAACGCTAGGCGACTATTAATCTCAGCTATGTAATTCAATGATTCCTTGCTTCGCTGCACGCGCTGCTGGAAACCAAGATGCAGTAATACCAATTAGAAACACCGTGCTTACTACTGCAATAAAATCTGTGGCGACTAGTTTCACTGGGTAATAATCTATGAGAAAAGAAGCACCCTGCAATGGAACTAACTTATAGGTTACCTGTAGATAATATATAAGTAGTGCTAACACTATACCACTAGCCGTTCCTATAAAAGCCAAGAGTATCCCTTCCGCTAAAAATATTTTTCGAATAACAGCACTATCTGCCCCCATCGCTTGTAAGATTTGGATATCCTTCTTCTTTTCAAGTACAAGCATACTCAGTGCACCAATCATATTGAACGCAGCAACAATAAGTATGAGCGAAAAAATACCATAAATAGCAAACTTCTCTAATCGTATGGTAGCATATAAAGTCTTATTCTGTTCATAACGATCTTCAATAAGATAGCCTTCCCCCAAGATATGACCAATGCTTTTTTTGATTTCAGAGACATTATTATAATTGACTACACTTAATTCTACATAACTATATTCATCGGCTGAATAATTTAAATAGGTTTTCATAAACCCTAAATCTGTAAACACAAATTTATTATCAAACTCACTCTGTATGGCAAAACTTCCCTTTGGATAAGCTGATGCCACACTCAACGCTTCTAATGGATTGGTAGGAAGTGAAATTCCTTTTTTAGGCAAATAAACTGAGATTGGAAATAAAGCCCTATCAGATACAATACCCAAGGCCTGCTCTACTCCAACGCCCAATACTAATCCCGGTTTCTCTGACGTTCCTGTATTAAAAGTCCCTCTATATAGTTGCCCAGACACTCCAGACACCTTTGCATATTGACTGTCTACTCCCTTGAGATTAACAATTGTTTGAAGCGACTCATTTTGCAACAATGCTTTTTCTTCAATCCCCAATGAAAGAGCCTGAACACCAGATGTATTTTTAATTTGATGAAATTGATCTTCACTTAAGACCAATACTTTCCCCTTAGTAGGCCTAATTTTTATATCAGCATAGTATGATGAGTAAAGTGACTTAACTAAAGATTCAAAACCATTGAATGCGCTCAAAATAATTATTAATGAAGCTGTGCCCACAATGATTGCACTAACACTTACCCAAGAAATAATATTGATGGCATTAGTAGATTTTTTTGCTTTAAAATAGCGCCAAGAAAATGTTGAAATTCGGGAGAAGTTCATCTATTTTTTTTCTTCATTAATTTTCTTAAAGAGCTCCTCCATTTTGAACACATAATCCAATGTGTCGTCTAAAAAAAATCTCAAAACAGGAATACGTCGTAATTGCTGTTTCACGCGAAGCCCCAATAAACGCTTGATCTCTCCTGTACGATCTTCGATTCTTCCTATCAATGCAGTTGGATCTTTAACTTGAAAGAGGCTTAAGTATATTCTCGCCTCCAGTAGGTCTGGAGTAATCTTCACTTTAGATATGGACACCATGCCCCCATCTACCATATTTAGCCCCATACGCAAAAAGATATCATTCATCTCTTCGAGAATAACACCGGCCACTTGCTTCTGTCTTTTACTTTCTTCCATAATGATTGGGGTTGATGGATGTAAAATTAGTTACTTTTGAACCTAATTAATAAAAAACAGGGTTCTGTTCCGAAATGAAAAGTTTGCGTATTATTTTTTCATACATAAAGAAGTATCCAAAGCTTGTTTTGGGGTATTTCAGCCTTAATATCCTTTCGGCGATTTTTTCGCTGATTTCCCTGGCAATGCTAACCCCTTTCCTAACCTTGATATTTGGACTTCAAGACCAGGGGGGCTTCAAAAAGTCAAGTTTTAATTTAGGTGCGCTAACCAATACCCTCTATGCCTCACTAGAAAAAATGACGCTAACTACTGAAGGGAAAATCAAGGCACTTGCCATTATATGCAGTATAGTTGTTATGGCCATTGTTTTAAAAAACATCTTTCTATACTTCTCATTGTATATATTAACGCCAATTCGAAATAATATCATCAATGATATGAGAACAGATATGTTCAGTAAAATCCTTGAACTACCTGTTGGCTTTTTTAACGATCAGCGCAAGGGAGATATTATGAGTAAACTCACCAATGATTTGCAAGATGTTGAGTTTTCTACTATTAGTTTTCTTGAAAGTTTTTTTAGAGAACCTATTCTGATCATTTGCTATTTATTTGGAATGATATCCTATAGCCCACAATTATCAATATTCCTACTACTCTTCTTACCTATAGCCGGTCTTGTTATTGGTAGAATTGGAAGATCCTTAAAAAAAGTATCTACGGGCGTACAAATTAAGCTTGGTGAAATTCTCAGTACAATTGAAGAGACCATTGGCGGCATCAGGGTTGTAAAGGCTTTTAATGCAGAAGCACAACAACTGAACCGATTTAATCAGGAGAACAAGGAGTTGTTGGAAATTAAAAATCGTGCCATCAGAAAACGCGATCTAGCCTCACCTGTTTCTGAAACGCTTGGTATTCTTGCCGTATGTTGTGTTTTATATTATGGCGGAAGACTTGTACTTGAACATAATTTTGCATTGAGTGGACCAGCCTTTTTAACCTTCATTGCTATTTTCACTCAAATAATCAATCCTCTAAAGGCATTCAGCACTGCTTCCTACAATATAAGAAAAGGTGCAGCGAGTATTGAGCGAATTCAACATCTAATAAAAGAAGAGCAGACCATCAAGGAAGACCCTAATCCAATACCGATAAATGGTTTCAATAGCTCTATCGAACTACGCAATGTCGGTTTTTCATACCCTAATCGAAGTGTGCTTAAAACAATAAACTTAACCATCCAAAAAGGCCAAACTATTGCATTAGTGGGTTCATCTGGAGCGGGAAAATCAACCCTAGCTGACCTTATACCTCGATTCCATGATGCTACCGATGGTGAAGTATTGATTGATGGTGTGAATATTAAGAAATATGCACTGAAAGACCTTCGTAGCTTGATGGGCATTGTGACACAAGAACCAATTCTCTTCAATGATACTGTACTGGCTAATATTTCGCTTGGCAACGATACTGCCTCAGCAGAACAGATAATGGCTGCAGCTAAAATTGCAAACGCCCATTCATTTATTGAGAAGAAAGAAGGAGGATATTACTCCCTTGTTGGAGATCGCGGTTCAAAATTGAGTGGAGGTGAAAGGCAACGGTTAACGATTGCCAGAGCCGTATTAAAAAATCCGCCCATACTCATACTCGATGAAGCGACTTCATCACTCGATACAGAAAGTGAAAAATGGGTTCAAGAAGCCATCAATAATTTGATGAAAGACAGAACTAGCATTATTATAGCCCATAGACTTTCCACAGTAAGGCATGCAGATGAGATCATTGTATTACACGAAGGTGAAATTGCTGAACGGGGCAAACACGATGATTTAATAAATCAAAATGGAATCTATAAAAAGCTGGTGACGATGCAAGAAATGAGGTGAGTTACTAAAATAAACTCTCCTAGTTTTTCCGCATATTCATTTTAGCTTCCATGCTTAAGGTGGCATGTGGCACTGCTTTCAAACGAGCTTTATCAATCAGATTACCAGTAACCCTACAGATGCCATATGTTTTGTTTTCAATGCGCATCATCGCTTTTTCTAGTTTCGCGATAAAATCAATCTGCCTGCTTGCCATCTGATTCAATTGCTCACGCTCCATACTTAAACTACCATCTTCCATAGTCATGTAACGATTATCTGAATCTTCGCCACTCATGGTATCCTTTCTTGTAATAAGTCCATTTAAGTAGGTGAGCTCACGCTTTGCGGCATCTAACTTACTATTAATCAATTCTCTAAACTCTGCAAGTTCAGCATCGCTATAACGCATTGAAGGACCAGTTTGAGTTATAACTTCTTTTTGATCCAACACTGAGCGAGTAAATTCAGGCTCATATTTTCTAGCGGACTTTGTATTGATTTTAGGCATCGCAACCACCTTAGTCTCTTTCTGCAATCCTTTTTCCCTTAATGCTTTACGGAGTAAAGCAGGGCTACTAGCTGGTTTGCTTGTCTCAGCAAATCTAGTTTCAGGAGCAATTGCAGGAATTTTCTTTTTTTCTGGTTTGGTGGATATTGGTTTCTGTGGAGCCACAACTGGTTTAGCAGGTGCTGCCTTCACTGCTGCTTTAGGAGCAGGAGCAGCCTTTTTAGCTGGTGCTACTTTTTCAGGCGCTTTTGCAACTGCTGCAACTGCTTTAGCTGGTGCTGCTTTCACAGGTACAACTTTAGCTGGAACTGCTTTCTTAACAGGTGCTGCTTTCACAGGCACAGCTTTAGCTGGAACTGCTTTTTTAACAGGTACAGCTTTTTTTGCAGGTGCTACTACTTTCTTTGCCGGAGCTACTTTTTTTGCAGGAGCGACTACTTTCTTTGCTGGGGCTGCCTTTTTAGGTGCTGCTTTTTTTATAGGTACTGCCTTTTTTGCAGGGGCTACTTTCTTTGTTGGAGCTGCTTTTTTTACAGGAACTGCTTTTTTTGCAGGAGCTGATTTCTTTGCAGGAACTACTTTCTTTGAAGGAGATGCAGCTTTTTTGGGTGCTGGTTTTTTTGTTGCCATAATGCTTACCTGTTTTTTATAACATTGATTTTCAACAAGATACCATTTATTTCTGTCTCTTCCCCTTGATTCAATTCATTTAAAAAGAGTATCTGGTCTGCTAGAATTTCGGCGCAAATATAGGCATTAAATTGAGTAAATGCGGGTTCTAGCCCCATTTGGCCTTGAATTTCTACAATTATATGATCTGTAAGATCCAAATTAAGGTCTTTACGTATTTTCTGGATTCTGTTGACAAGTTCCCTGGCAATTCCTTCTTTTTCCAAAGCTGGAGAAATCGAAACATCTAACGCTACGGTTAATGCGTTTTTAGATGCTACCATCCAACCTTCAACATCTTCGCTTTGAATTTCTACTTCTTCAACCAAAATTTGGACAGCCGAACCGTCAACTAAAATATCAATGGACCCGAAAGATTCAAGTTGTCTGATTTCAATTTGAGACAGTGAAGAAATTACCTGAGCCGCAGACTTCATTTTTGCGCCTAATTTCTTGCCTAAAATGACAAAATTTGCTTTTACTTTCTTTCGAATGAAATCATTGTCTGCAGGCAAATACTCCATTTCTTTCACATTGACCTCTGCGAGAATAAGCTCTTCTATTTTTTGAAGCTGCTCCTTCATAGCAATTCCTGAAATGGGAATCAACACTTTTTGCAAAGGTTGCCTTACTCTAATATTTACTTTCTTTCTTATAGACAAAACTAATGAACACAAATCCTGAGCCATACTCATTCTTTCCTCCAAGGCGAGGTCAATCCATTCCTCCTTAGCTATTGGAAAATCAGCATGGTGTACAGACACATGTGGTTCCTTTCCTGCAATAGCATTTAGATTTCGGTATAAAGAATCTACAAAAAATGGTGAAATAGGTGCTGCCAATTTTGCAATGGTAACCAAACACGTGTATAAAGTTTGATAAGCACTTATTTTATCTGTTTCATATTCTCCCTTCCAAAACCGCCTTCTAGATAGCCTTACATACCAGTTACTCAATAATTCATCAACAAAATTATCAATTGCTCTGCCAGCCATAGTTGGTTCGTATTGATCAAAATGGCCATTTACCTCTTTAACCAAACTCTGCAAACTAGACAAGATCCATCGGTCTATCTCTGGTCGATCATTAAAGGGAACATCTTTCTCCTTATAAGCAAAACCGTCTACGTTCGCATACAAAACAAAAAACTGATAGGTATTATATAGTGTTCCGAAAAATTTTCGCTGCACTTCCTTAATCCCTTCAAGGTCGAATTTTAAATTATCCCAAGGGGAAGCGTTTGTGATGAGATACCATCTAGTGGCATCTGCTCCATAAGTATCAATAGTAGTGAAAGGATCAATAACATTCCCTAGCCTTTTGCTCATTTTATTACCACTCTTATCCAACACTAACCCGTTAGAGACTACGGTTTTGTAGGCTACCTTATCAAAAAGCAATACACCAAGTGCATGTAATGTATAAAACCAACCTCTCGTTTGATCAACCCCTTCAGCAATAAAATCGGCAGGAAAACCAGCCCCACTTTCAATCAATTCTTTGTTCTCGAAAGGATAATGCCATTGTGCGTAAGGCATAGCCCCACTATCAAACCACACATCAACTAAATCAGGCACACGCTTCATGGGCAATCCTGAATTACTCACCAATATAATTTCATCAACATATGGCTTGTGTAAGTCTATTATTCCTTTACCAATAAATCCACTGTTAATGTCTGCTCCAAGTTGAGTATTCGCTTTTATGATTTCATTGTTCAATTCTTCTACCGAACCAATGCAACGCTCTTCAGCACCATTTTCAGTTCTCCAAATAGGCAATGGTGTGCCCCAAAACCTACTGCGACTTAGATTCCAATCAACCATATTTTCTAACCAATTACCAAAACGCCCGTCTCCAGTTGACTTTGGTTTCCACTGAATTGTTTTATTCAACTCAACCATACGGTCTTTCAAAGCAGTAGTTCTAATAAACCAAGCATCTAATGGATAGTATAAAATTGGTTTATCCGTCCTCCAACAATGAGGATAGTTATGTTCATATTTTTCAACCTTAAATGCCTTGCCCTCTTTCTTCAACTGAACACAGATATCAATATTAACATCTACATAATTCTCTTCGCTTTTGTAATTCTTTACATAGCGATTACTAAACTCCCCTACACCATCGATAAATTTTCCTTGTCGATCAACTAAAATCAAAATACCGAGATTATTTTTCTTTCCAATCCTAAAATCATCCGCACCAAAAGCTGGCGCAGTATGTACAATACCTGTTCCATCTTCGGTGGTAACAAAGTCGCCCACTATTACCCTGAATGGATCTGCTTCAGGAGTTAATTCACGAATTTCATTTAACCCATTTGCCGACATTGGCATTAGCTGATGGTAATAAAGTCCTTCAAGTTGTGAGCCTTTATATGTAGTAATTACCTTCCAAGGAATCAATTTATCTCCTGGCTGATATGACTCAAATGCAATTTCTCCAGCCTCTGTTTTAAAGAAACTCGGAATTAATGCACTAGCCAAAATCACTATACACGGCTCATGGGTATAGGGGTTAAATGTATCAATAACCGAATATTCTATGTTGGCACCTAGGGTTAATCCGAGGTTTGACGGCAATGTCCAAGGTGTAGTTGTCCAAGCCATCAACGAAATAGCACGACCATTTTCTACTATAGCAACAAGCTCTTGATAAGTACTATGGCTCGTGTTTTTTAACTCATCAAGTGTAAACATCGCCACTGCTGAAGTGTCTTTTACATCTTTATAAGTACCAGGTTGATTAAGCTCATGTGAACTGAGTCCAGTACCAGCAGCTGGTGAATAAGGCTGAATACTCAAGCTTTGATAAAGAAGTCCTTTTTCATATAATGTCTTCAGACACCACCAGAGGGATTCAATATAATCATTTTCAAACGTGACATATGGATTTTCAAGATCGACCCAATAACCCATTTTCGTGGTAATCTCATCCCACTTGTCTTTATACCTTAATACGGCCTCACGGCATTTTTGATTGTACTCTGCAACGGTAATTTTTTTTCCAATATCTTCTTTTGTAATGCCAAGCTCCTTCTCAACACCAAGTTCTACAGGCAATCCATGTGTATCCCATCCCCCTTTACGCTTTACTTGAAAGCCTTTCATGGTTTTATACCGACACACTAAATCTTTTAAGGTTCTTGAAATGACATGGTGAATACCTGGCATACCATTGGCACTTGGAGGTCCTTCAAAAAACACAAATGGTGT
>CANKGM010000057.1 GCA_947481355.1 Chitinophagaceae bacterium | reverse complement strand
CCGGATGATCACTTATCCGGGTTTTTTTTACACCATAGAGAAACCTTAAATTTGTATCCCCTTAAGAAATAGCAGCATTACTAAAATCATATTGTACTATGGGAAGAATTTTTGAAGTTAGAAAAGCATCGATGTTTGCCCGTTGGGATAGAATGGCTAAGCAGTTCACTCGTATTGGAAAGGAAATTGCCATTGCAGTAAAGGTGGGCGGACCTGAACCAAGTACTAACCCCGCCCTTAGAAGGTGTTTCCAAAATGCAAAAAGTGTTGGAATGCCTAAAGACAGGGTTGAAGCAGCCATCAAAAGAGCTACTGGAAAAGACATTGAGAATTTTGAAGAAATACTTTATGAAGGCTATGCTCCTCATGGCGTAGCTATTTTAGTTGAAACAGCTACAGATAATCACGTAAGAACCGTTGCCAATATAAAATCTCATTTCAACAAAGGGAATGGTGCCATGGGAACAAGTGGTAGCGTTAGTTTTCAGTTCAAAAAAATGGGTGTCTTTAAGTTAAAGCATGACAATATCAATGCAGAGGACCTAGAACTTGAATTAATTGATTTCGGTTTAGAAGAACTTGGCGAAAGTACTACTGATTCTGGTGAAGAGGTTTTAGCGATTCGTTGTGCATTCAATGATTTCGGAAATATGCAAAAAGCCTTAGAAGAAAAAGGATTCAGCCTAATTAGTTCTGAAGTTGAATGGATTCCAACTATTCTTGTGGAATTAAACGAAGAACAAGCACAAGAAGTATTGAAACTAGTGGATAAACTTGAACAAGACGAAGATGTTCAAAAGGTATTTCACAACCTGAAATAGGTATAACAAAATGAATTAATCATTTGATGGAAGACCGAAATAGAAACATTGTATTCTATGATAGTGACTGTTTGCTTTGCAGTAAGACTATAACATTTCTACTATCCAAAGACATTAAACATCAGCTTTTATTTTCCGCATTAACTGGGGAGACGTATAGCAAAATAAAAAATACAATTGACTTAACTCAAAAAAACACTGTTGTCTTATTTAAAGACAATTCATTTTACTCAAAGTCCACTGCGATTTTACAGATCATGAAAGTTCTGCCCTATCCTTGGAAGCTACTCTATGGATTCATCATTATTCCAAAAATATTTCGTGATTTTATCTATGATATCATAGCAATAAATAGATACAGATGGTTTGGAAAAACCGAATACTGTTTTTCTGGAAATGCAGATCAAGGAAAATATTTTCTTCCGTAAGCGTAACGTTATTCTGCAATTATATCCTTAATCATAGCAATTATTTCTTCTGCATTGGGCTTTGAGAAATAATCTCCATCACTACCATAGGCAGGACGATGAGACTTAGCACAAAGAACCCGAGGAGATGCATCAAGCCAGCGATATCCGCCTTGCTTCTCAATGACTTCAGTAAACATAAACGATGTAGCGCCTCCTGGAACATCCTCGTCGATGAATAAAATTCTATTCGTTTTTTTAAGCGAATCAAGGATTATTCCATACAAATCAAAAGGCAATAAGGTTTGAACGTCAATTAACTCTACACTAATGTTTAGATTTTGAAGAGTATTGGCTGCATCTGAAATAATTCTAAGGGTAGATCCATAGGATACTACAGTTATATCTTCCCCACTTCGGATAACTTCAGGTTTGCCCAATGGTAATTTATAGGAAATCAAATCTGTAGGAAGTCTTTCTTTCAAACGATAACCATTCAAACACTCAATTACAACACCAGGATTTTTCCCTTGGAGCAATGTATTATAGAATCCCACCGCTTGTACCATATTCCGGGGAACGCATAGATGTAATCCTTTTAGTGCATTAATAAGTAGTCCCATTGGAGACCCGCTATGCCATATTCCTTCTAATCGATGACCTCTTGTTCGCACAATCAAGGGTGCAATTTGCTGTCCTGCAGATCTGTAATGCAAAGTTGCTAAATCGTCGCTCAACACTTGAAGTCCAAATAGCAAATAATCCAAATATTGAATTTCGGCAATTGGTCTTAGACCACGCATCGACAGCCCTATTCCTTGACCAAGAATGGTAAGCTCTCTAATCCCAGTGTCAAAAATTCGATCTACCCCATGCTTCTGTTGGAGTCCAGCAAAGCCCTGGTTTACATCTCCTATCTTCCCTAAGTCCTCGCCAAAAGCAACTACCAATGGGTTTTCAGTAAATAGTTGATCGAAATATTTATTTAGAATTTCATATCCATTCAAGTATGGAGAGGCATCTGTAAAATGTAGTGAATCCTTAAAATTTTCACCAATTTTTTCAAAATCGTTATGAAGTAAATGTGTATTGTACAGTCTTTTATTTTCCAAAAACAATTCAGAGAGATAAGCGCTTGCTGGGGCACTAATAGAAGGCTCCTCCACTATAGCAACGGTGTGCTCGAGAGCAACCATGACATCTCTTCTAAAGGGGACTGGATTGTCTGAAAGTTCTCTATGAAGCTGAAGCACTTCTTGAGATTTACTTGTTTGCCTTGCAATCTCACCGATTACTTTTAGTGCATGTGCCTTTTGAATTTGAATAGGCTCTTCATATAATTTCCAAGCGTGATTCCTATAGCCAACAACAGTTGCACGAATTTCTTCTTCTACAATAGCCAAATAAGATTCATCAGCCAATGCATTATCAATAATCCACGCCCTCATTTTAAATAAACAATCCCATGTCTTCTCCCACTGAAGTCGTTCTGCTGTTTTATATCGTTCATGGCTTCCTGATGTGGAGTGCCCTTGAGGCTGAGTTAGTTCTTCTACATGGAATAACACTGGTATATGTTCAGCTCGAGCCCGTCCAATACCTTCTTCAAATAATTCACAAAGACTTGCATAATCCCACCCTTTCACTTTATAAATAAGTATACCATTGGTGTACTGACTTTTTTCAAACCCAGCAAGTGCCTCAGAAACTGAAGACTTAACAGTTTGAAGTTCTTTAGGAACTGATATACCGTACCCATCATCCCAAACAAAAACGGCTAATGGTACTTGGTTTACAGCAGCAGCATTCATGGTTTCCCAAAAATGCCCTTCACTTGTGGAGGCATCTCCAATTGTACAAAAAACCACTTCATTACCTTGGCTTGTATGTGACGTATTTAAATGAAGGTCTGGTATTTTTCTAAATAATTTAGACGCGAAAGCCAAGCCAAATGCTCTTGGAAAATGACCTGCAGTAGGTGCCAGCCCGGCAGAGAAGTTTTTGCGAACAGATAAGTCTAATGAATTGCCAGACCTATCTATAAAGGGTGAAGAAAAATGACAATTCATTTGTCGCCCAGCACTATGTGGATCATTTATCGGATTGGGATCAGCATAAATCTGTGAAAAAAATTCAGGTATGGTAGCCACTCCAGTTGCGAATGCAAATGTTTGGTCGCGATAATAACCTGCATAAAAATCCCCTGGCTGAAAAAATTTTGCCATGGCCACTTGAGGTACTTCCTTCCCATCACCAAAGATGCCAAACTTAGCTTTGCCTGTTAAGACTTCCTTTCTTCCAATCAAACTTGCTTGCCGACTTTGGAATGCAATTTTATAATCATTAATAACTGCATCCTTAAAACCTTCAAATGAAAGTTCATCAGCAATATTTTGATCAATGATTTCTGGACGCTCCATGTAACAAATCTACCCTAATTTTATTAAAATCAGAATATGGGATGGGCAAATAATTAAGATTCCCCTACGTCGATAATATAGAAGGGGGTAAAACAAAAAAGCGTTAGACCAGCTAGGTCTAACGCTCTAATATTATTTAATTTGATACTATTTCTTTGGCAACTTATCAAAATCAGCAGCAGATAGCACTTCTCCACTAATTTTTAACTCAAAAGGGGCATCAACACCTTTAATTTTGACGAAGATTGTTTTTTCAAATGGCCCAGGAGCAGCAGCATTAAAGCCAGCCTTTACCTTGTCGTCCTTTGCGTTCATGATTGGTTGCTTTGGCCAAGTCGGGGTAGTACATCCACATGAAGCACTTGCCGTTTCGATAATAAGTGGTTCAGTCCCAATATTAGTAAATTGAAAATCATGTGTTACCGGAACCCCTTGTTTGATTTTTCCGAAGTTGAAGCGGATTTCTTGAAATTTCACTACCTCTTCAGCTTTTTTGCTTACATTTTGGGCAAAAGCAGTAAATCCGAATGAGAATACGACAGCTAGGAGTAAAAGTTTTTTCATTGTTTGTTTTTTAAAGATTGGAATGTGTATTTTATTGTTTTATTGTTTTTAACGTAGCTACTGCTTGATTTAAAGGTGCTGGTCCTTCGGGTATCGGCCATACATAACCCTTAATCGAAATCACCTCAGTTTGACCGTTATTCCCAAATTGTATAGTTATTGTTTTTTCAAAGTTACCCACATTCGCTGCATTATAGCCCACTTTAACCTCAGATTTTCCTCCGGCAGGAATTGCCTCATGACTCCATTCAGGGGTAGTACAACCACACGAAGCATGTACATTATTTATAATTAACTCATGATTAGTTGAATTAATCACTTGAAAACGATGCTCTACAGGCTTTCCTTGTGGAATTTTGCCAAAATCATACACTTTTTCAACAAGACTTAACCCTTGGCCAATCTTATTAGAAACACCCGTTTGCCCATACCCCATGCTAGGAATAATCGATCCACTAAAAAAAAACAGGAATAACAGGTATTTCATCATACTATAACGTTGGATAAAATTAGTTATTGTTTTCAATTTTATCAGATGAAGTAACGTTAAAATTAAAATACCGCAGTTTTCTGGCTGTGCATATTTAATTCTGAAATATTCATCAACAAAAATTATATAATTTTGCGCCATGCTTAAACCATCTGATAGAGGGGTTAATATGCCTGCCTCACCCATAAGAAAGCTGGTCCCCTTTGCAGAAATCGCAAAATCGAAGGGCATTCATGTGCACCATTTGAATATTGGGCAACCTGATATTGAGACGCCTCCCTCCATGATTCAAGCCGTAAAAGATGCAGATGTTAAAATCCTGGCTTACAGCCATAGCGCAGGTAATGAATCCTACCGTAAAAAATTAGTCGGCTACTATAAAAAAGCAGGGATTGAAGTTGACTTTGATCAAATCATTATTACCACAGGAGGAAGTGAAGGAATTGTATTTGGCATGATGGCCTGCATGGATTTTGGTGACGAAGTCATTATTCCAGAACCCTTCTATGCAAATTTTTCAGGATTTGCAGTTATGGCTGGCATAAAAATTATACCCATCACTTCACATATTGAAACGGGATTTGCCCTTCCTCCTATTTCTGAATTTGAAAAATTAATTACGCCAAAGACCAAGGGCATTTTGATTTGTAATCCAAATAATCCAACAGGATATTTATACAGCAAAGAAGAAATGGAAAGCCTTGAAGATATTTGTTTACGAAATAACCTCTACCTATTCTCTGATGAAGCGTATAGGGAATTTTGCTACGATGGTGTTTCTACCAGCGCGATACAACTTAAGCGAATACCTGATCATGTGGTACTCTTTGAAACCATTTCAAAAAGATACTCGGCATGTGGTGCCCGTATAGGCGCATTGATAACAAAAAACAAACTCGTCTACGAATCAGTAATGAAATTTGCACAAGCAAGACTAAGTCCTCCAGGCCTTGCGCAAATACTAGCCGAAGCTGCCATAGATCTACCAGATAATTATTTTGAAATAACTAAAGCTGCGTATTTATCTAGAAGAAACCTTTTGGTTGAAAGACTTAACAAAATGCCTGGCGTCTATTGTCCAACACCCGGCGGCGCTTTTTATGTCATCACAAAGCTTCCTATTGATGATGGCGACACATTCTGTCAATGGCTTTTGGAATCTTTTTCATTTAAAGGGCAAACACTTATGCTTGCTCCAGCTAGCGGTTTTTATGTTACCCCTGGACTAGGAAAAAATGAAGTGCGAATAGCCTATGTGATCAACAATGAAGAAATCAATCAAGCAATGGATTGCTTAGAGGAAGCATTGAAGGTTTATCCAGGAAGGGTTGATTAAAATTTATTGGTAAGGAGAACACCCAAAACAACAAATACAGATCCGTATAAGGTATGTGGCTCTAATTTTTCATGTAATAGCAGTACAGAAAGAATAAGAGCAAAAACAGGAATTAAGTTATTAAAAACAGCGGTACGTAAAGGCCCAATTTTACTAATCCCTTCATAGTACCAAACAGCAGCAATGACTGTTCCAAATAGTCCGAGATAAATAAGTGCAATCCAAATTTTTGAGGTAACATGAAGAGGAAACTCTTCTGTAGGCACAAAACAGATTAACATCAACCACCCAGTTATGGTTGCCCATGTAGCGGCCTTCAAAGGTTTCATTTCTTTTAGGGCATCACTTGCGAAAAATGTATATAAAGCCCACACTACTGGGCAGCCTAACATAAATGCATCCCCCCACTGAAAACTAGAAATCAGTCCAGTTATATTTCCTCGGGAGATGACAATAACAACTCCTATTATAGACAATATCGCACCTAATAACCGAATAGGATTTACCTTCTCTTTGAATCGAATCGAAGAAAGAATCATTACAAAAACAGGATTTAAGGATACCAATAAAGCACCATGACTAGCAGGCACCAATTTCATTCCTTTGAAGAAAAAAAAGCTATACCCAAAAATCCCAGTAAGTCCTAACAAAGCAACTTGCAAGAACTGTTTTTTTGTAAGACGAAAGGTGTTTTTGTCTTGAATAAGTGCAATTGGAATCATAAACAAAATGGCAAAAGCATACCGAAATGAAGCGCCTGTGAATGGCCCGAAAACCTGAGCTGCAATTCGGGTTCCAATAAATGTACCCGCCCAAATCAACGCTACTAAAACAAGTTTTAAATAAGTCACCCCACAAATATACCGAAGAGAAAACGATGTTCATAACTGAATTTATAAAGTATGAACGATTAATCGATATTGATTAATGCTTTAATAACATACTGACCGGATTGAGTGAGTGATGAAAAATCAGAAACTACAGTATCAAAAGCCAATTTATGTGTAATGATTGCATTAGGATTTATTGCACCATTTTTTATCGAATCGATTACTTTTTCAAAATCAACTCTTGTCGCATTTCTACTGCTCATTAATGTAGCTTCCCTTTTATGAAACTCGGGGTGGCTAAAGGAAATGGCTTCAAGTTGAAGTCCAACTAAAACATATTTTCCAGCATGTGCCAAATAGCGAAAGCTATTGTTAATAGCGGTCAAATTTCCTGTAGCGTCAAAAACGATTGAAGCCATAGAAGTATTTGTCATGGTGCTCAATACCTCTAAGGCATTTTGTGTTGTAACATTAATACTATCTGGAATGCCAAGTACTTCTTTAACAAAATCTAGTCGATGTGCATTACTATCCATCACAATCACCCTTGCACCTGCCAATCGAGCATATTGAATAATTCCAATACCAATGGGTCCAGCACCAACAACCAATACATCATCACCAGGATTAATTTCAGCTCTACCGACTGCATGACAACCTATGGAGAGTGGCTCAATCAAGGCGAGTTCATCAATGGACAACCCCTGACTCTTTACTAATAACGAAGAGGGAACCAAAAAATATTCTGCCATGGCTCCATCACTATGAACACCAAGCACATTCAACGAACTACAACAATTTGTTTTCCCTTTTTTACAGGCAATACAAATTCCACAACTTATATAAGGAATAACAGTAACTAAATCCCCACCAGTAAATCCATCAGCATCTCCATCGATGAATTCAGCAGCAATTTCGTGGCCTAAAATTCGAGGATAAGTAAAATAGGGTTGTGTACCGTCGAATGCATGCAAATCAGTTCCACACACTCCAATACGACGAACTCGAACTAAGGAAAATCCTTTCTCTACTGTGGGCTTCTCCCTCTCTTCGTATGCTAGACTTCCCGGCCTATTGCAAACAATAACTTTCATCGTGAGATTATTCAAATGAAAATAACCAATTAGATTGAAAATTCAATATGAAATACTAAATTGAATCTCTTAAAGAACCAGTATGAAAAAAAATATTTTTATTGCCTTTCAATTTATGCTAGCACTCAATATAAATGCACAGGTAAAGCAAATGCCTGCCTATCCATTAATTACACACGACCCTTATTTTAGCATATGGTCTTTCACAGATAATGTAAATGAGTCGGCTACCAAACATTGGACAGGAACTGAAAATTCATTGGTTGGGATGATTAAAGTTGATGACAAAGCATATACATTTTTGGGAGAGATTACATATCCTAGCGAAACAATTCTTCCTACAGGTTCAATCAATCCAGTAAGTTGCTTATTTACAGAAAAAGATCCGGGTGCAGGATGGATGAACGAAAATTACAATGATCAGCAATGGAGTAATGGGAAAATGCCATTTGGTGATGGTTGGGATGAAGCAGTGGCAACACCATGGAAAACATCAAGCATATGGGTAAGAAGAAGTTTTGAGTTGAATGATATCAATATTGAAAAACTTGTCCTTCAATTAAGACATGACGATGATGTTGAAGTATATATCAACGGAATTAAAGCATACAGCTGCGACGATTGCTATGTTGGAAGCATTAAAGATTTTCCGTTATCTGATGAAATAAAAAAATCCTTAAAAAAAGGCAAAAACATCATGGCCTTGCATTGTATCAATCCACGAGGCAACTCATGGTTAGATGCAGGACTAGGGAAGCAAAAGAAAACAAGTGGTCAGTTAAAAGCAAAGCAGCTCGATGTTAATGTTACAGCCACTCAAACAACCTATCGATTTGCATGTGGCCCAACTGAACTCACTGTAAATTTCACTTCACCACTTATTGCGTCTGATTTGGATTTACTTTCTAGACCTGTATCCTATGTTCAGTTCAATGCGAAATCAAATGATGGGAAAGAGCATACTGCTGAACTTACTTTTGCAGTATCAGGAGATATAAGCAAGGATGAAAAATCTCAATCAATAGCCTTTGAAAAAGGTCAGTATGCCAATATCAATTATATAAAATCCGGCGTAACAAATCAAAAAGTTCTAGGAAAATCAGGAGATGATGTTCGTATTGACTGGGGACATGCGTACTTAGCCACATCAAATTCAACCATAACACTTTCTTCCCTTTCTACTGATGAGTTACTGAAGAATATCGAAAATAAAAAAGGAAGCACTAATAAAACGGGCAAAGAACAATACTTAGTTAGCTCAATGAAATTAAAGGTTGGCAAAGACAAATCACCCTCTTCCATTATTATGATTGGCTATGACGATTTATACGCTATCCAATACTTCAATAAAGACTTGAAAGCATGGTGGTATAAAATTCATGGCTCTATGAAACAATTGCTCAATACTTCTGCTAGTCAATTTGAATCTATATTGAGCACATGCGAATCATTTGATAAAAAATTATATAATGATGCATTAATGGCAGGTGGTGAAAAATATGCTGAATTATGCATAGCGGCATATCGACAATCACTTGCAGCACACAAAT
>CANKGM010000056.1 GCA_947481355.1 Chitinophagaceae bacterium | reverse complement strand
TCACGTCTCACGTCTCACGTCTCACGTCTCACGTCTCACGTCTCACGTCTCACGTCTCACGTCTTACTGCGCTAACGATATCCTAATCTGCACACCACCTCGTGTGTTTACCGATGGAGCAGCATTGGAAATGTATGGGTTGATCCTACGCTGATCAAAGTACAGTTGAACATTTACTCGATTACTCAATACGTAATCAATCGTTGGACGAATGCTAAGTATATGCTGACCACCTGTTGCAAAGGCATTGGATTGATCAAGCCTTGAATTTGAATTGATATCATCTCGTATACTAAAATCGAGTGCAAATGTTAAGTCGTTATCTAATTTATTACTAGCTTCTTTTTTGCCAAGCTTCAATTTGAATGGCAATGGCATAGCCCTCTTTCTCCAACGCATTCCAAAAGTAATTTCGGTTGAACGTACTTCACTAAGCTGAAGGTCAATAAGACTCATGCTTAGTGTTCTTGATTTTCTGTATTCGAATCTACCGGATAATTGTCCTGGCGTAGTGAAATCAATTCCAATCAATGGTGCAAATTGTTCTTGTATCGATAGATTTGGAACAAGAAAGTAGGGCACATAGTTTCCTGAAATAGTATCAATGAATGATGGGAATCCATACATCAATGTGTCTTGGAACAACAATGCAGAATTAAAGCTGTTCATGCTTAAGGTACTGTTATATCCATGTGTGATAGTGAAATTGGTAAAGTACTGTTGTAGGCTTTCTATTCTACTGATACCATTGTAAGTAAGTCTCCAATTTGGTTTTGGTAGATAACCACTAAATGGATTTGATTTTACGGTATTAGTTTGACCATTCTTTAATAAGGCAATTTGATTTGGATCCTTGTTCGTATAGGCTGCAATAAATGCCGGAATCAATACATCTTGTGAATACCTTCCATACCCCGTGTAATACCCATCCGCTCCAACTGTTTTGCTATAGGGGTTTTGCTCTCCAAGTCGTTTTGATAAGATGCTTCTGTTTTTTTCAAATTGCTTGAACGTCTCACTCGTATTATTTGCATTGAATTTTTTGAATAATGTTTGGAAAGAGACATAGCTTATACTAAATCCTCCACCAGAGTATGGACTTAATGAATGGAAATCACCAGTGCCAACAGTATCCTTAAAGAGTGTTGAGAAGTTTTTTGAAAGACTCTTATCAAGATTCAAGTCAATCATTAAATCTCGTATTGGCTCTACTTGGGCAGTCAAGTTTAGTTTTTTCTCATAAGACTGCAAGAATAAATTATTGAGTAACGGGTCTTTTGTAACGAGTCCTTTTTTACCAATCTTATCAAGCCATTGTTGATTTGGTTGCTTACCCATAATAAAGTCAACTCCAGGAGCCATGCTTTTCCAATTCTGACCAAAGAATTTGGTACTATCTGTGTATCCAGGTAGTAATGTACTTCCCCCTTCATTGTATGTGGCACCAATTCGTTTAACCGCAGTTAATATTTTGAGTATCGCTTTTTCAGTTGGTGATAAAATGATCTCTTTTCTTTCTTTTGGTTGTTTTTCTTTCAACGCTTTTTCTTGAGCCTTCTTTTCTTTTTCGATACGATCTTGCTCTTCTTTTTCTTTTTTCTCCTTTCGCTTATCCTCAACTGTCTTTATAGTTTTTCCTTGAACGATGACAGTATCTTTTTTTACTCTAAATGCTCCTGGTTTGCTTTTCTGCATACTTGGATCAAAGATGTCTGGTAACGAATATAGTCCAGCATTGTTTTTATTTTGATCCGGCGAAGTCACTTGTTCAGTAATGGTTACTTCATCCGCTTTTTTAGTTACGTTAACCTTAGGTGCTTTCGATTCTCTTTTTTTATTTTTAGAATTCTCTTTAGGTTGTTTTTGATTATTTTTTTGATTAGGTGGCGTTTGAGGTGCATTATCAATTGCTCTCAATAATTTTGATTTGTTGTAAAGCTGAGCAAAATTCATTTCAAGTGTACCACCGGTTTGCCCACTGTTTTGTATGGTGTTTCCTAGGCTCAATGCAAGCCTTGATGCACCTATCCAATTATAGGTAGTTCGGTAGGCTACATTCACCGTTGTCCAATCTAGAACAGGAATAGAATTAGTAGGTAGATTATAAGTTAGGTCTGTACTCTGATTATAGATAGTATTTCTTCCGCCCTTCAAGAAATTCTGTGTGATAGAGTCACGTTTAGGTCTTGAATCAATTCGGCCAAAAGGTTCGTCTACACGTGAATTATTCAATGCCTTGAAATCGATGTTCAATGATTTCGTTAAGTCCCAACGTAGGTTGTAGTTCCTGTCAACCACAAAATATTTATCGTATGTTTCAGGAATTTTAAATTTACCACCCCCGATATTTCTCGGTAGTATTGCGCCAAATTGCCTTCTTGTATCCACCCTAACGCCAATCAATGATGGGAGTGGGTTGAAATTTACATTGCGAATAAAATCAAGCCAAGGTGTTTTAATCTTGATTAATTTTTTTAGCGGCTCAATGTATTTAGGTTGAGCATTGTAATTGTAGCCTATGCCTCCCTGTGTTTTATTAATCTGATTACTTTCGATTAATGGATTATGCTGTCTAGTTTCAGTCAATGAATAATTAAAATCAAAATTGGAAATGCTCCACAATTGAATTTTTTTATTTTGCTTTTGCGTGAATCGAACATTCGTGAAGTTGATGGTTTTGAGTCCGACATAATCAACAGCCTCATTTCGTATAGAATCTCTTAAAGAATTATATGTTCTTAATTTTTGCTTTAAGGTGATGTCCTTGTCGAATGGATCGTACTTCGGACTGCTAATAATTTGTGAGATGTTTGCAAAGAATGGTATCTCAATGCCAATCTGTTTAGGAAGAAGTTTTCCTAGCTGAAGATTAATCGAGGCGTCAACTTGTTTTAGGTCGTCGCGATAACGGTCATTAACGCGTTGCTCTAGTTGACCAAATCCAGCGGTGTGAATATTGGTAGACATAGACACTGTACCTAAATCGGAAAGCTGAACATTCATTTGGCCAACAGCGGCCCATCCACCATTTTCATCTAAACCAGACAAGCGAAGTTCATTCACCCATATTTCCGTTGCAATAGCATTTCCACCGCCACCTTTAGGATTTTCCATTCCAAGAAGTATGCCTTTTACTTCTCCTAAATTTGGATTTCCCATGATGGAGAATGTTTTACCATCTATTTGAGTTCTGTAAATCGCTGAAGGATTATTTGTGTTTAGGTTTCTTTCATTTTTCAACCTCACCAAATCAGCTAAATAAAAATTCAGTTCGTTTTCAGATGGCCATATTACTTTTTCATCTGTTGTACCGAAGTCAGTTATTTTTAATGGGTACTTAATTTCATAATAGTTATTGATGTAGTCATTACCTATTCGAACTACTGCATATACATCGCCATTTTGAAGCTTGTTATATTCTCTCAAACTTTCTGCATGATAGAACATAGAAAGTTTTGAATACTGCCTAAGGTCATGATTGAATCCTTTGAATACAGCCCTTCCATCTCCATCTTGTAAGTTGATGACACGCATACTGAGTGATTGCTCATTCTGAAGAATATTGATACCACCATTACTCAATGTTTGTACACGTTCAATGCCAGGAGGCGTTCTGTAAGGTATAGGATCTCTGCGGTCATTCTCTTCAATGTTCACTGATGAAACATTAAACTGAGTGCTGCTATTGGCTAGGTCAATTGGCTTGTATGTTCCGGTTGTGTCGAGGTCATAAGAGAATCTTCTCCAATTGTTTCTTACCAACTCCATTTTAGCAAAACGCAATACCACAGAATCAGTGAAGTCTGTCATGAACATCCTAAAAAATCGAATGGATTTAAAGTCTGGTATATCGCCTACTTTTTTATTGTATGCAGAAATCGGAACCCTGAATTGATACCATATTTGATCTTGTTTTGATCCGTCAGCTAAGGTGATGCTCACGCTTTTTTTATCTGCAATAAAATTACTTCCCACTTGCATGCTTAGATCACCCGATGGTTTTAGGTCAATTCGATATTGGAAGTATTCTTCAGATTCATTCAATGTATTGTCTCTGTTTAAATCTTCTCCATCAGGATACATGGTGAATGCAGATGCAAAGTTTGCCCCTGCTTTCGCTACAGGTGAATTTCCTTGTGGGTTATTGAAATTTTTATAACGCGTTAAGATGCCCGCATTCTCTTGGTCGTAAGTCTCATCACGATAATATTTAAAGTTATCACTCGATGGATCTTTTGATGCATCTGTATAGGCTTTTGAATTTAAGCCATAACGAGTTGCCATTTCATTTAAGTAGTCAGCACGCTTTTTTAATTCTGCTGAGTCAGTCATCCCATCAAATCCCACATCCTGGAATTTTCTATCGGCGGGTTCATTGCTGAATCCTTGTGTTACTTGAATAGGGTTGAGTGGAACATTGCCCCATGTTGATGCGCCTGTTACTGCAGGAATTGACGGAGTTGGTAATCCATTCTCATAGAATCGCCTTGAATCTTTTAATATGTCCTCTGAAATATTTCCAAGGTTTAAGTAAAGTGAACCACCAGATTTATTTGTTCCATCTATAAATGGATCTAGCATCCAAAAATCGACGAACTCAATATTGGCACTTTCAAAATCTGTTTGGTCGAGGCCTCTCATGATACCACCCCAACGTTTGTTTGGATTTTTTAATTCACCACTGCTCTCAATATTAGTAGCATCAAAGTTGTATGGCCCTTTCTCTTTTGGATAGTATGCCATATCGAAAGTCACTAATTGTGCTTGTCCAAAGTCTGGTGTTCTTCTCGGGAAAATTTCTTGTTGCCCTACGCTACGTACACGCGCATCAGAAAGTTGTTTTAGATCATTGCGTAGGGGATTGTTTGTATTCCTTTTTTCTTGCAATACCGGCTCAATATTATACCAAGCTAATTTTGCTCTGTTTTTGCCATATGCCACATCATCAAATAAGTCAGCTTCAGGGAATAGTACATTACCAGCTCGATCGGTTGCACCTTTAGGTGTTGATGCTAAGGTCCAACCAATGATTGGGAATCGAAGATCAATACTGGATTTTGTTCCTTCAAAATCATCAAGGTAAACTAATCCTTCTCCGCCTTTTCCAATCTGAGGAGCATGACCAGGTTTCATCTTGGCAGCTTCTGCTGAAGCATTGATGCTTGATGGCGCTTTCGCTTCATAAAAGGGAAGCTTGCTTAAGAATTTATTTAACCTCGGCAGTTCACTATTATAGTTCAAGTCGATTCCCGTCATGGAATTTCGAATTGGATCAGATCCATATTCCATCTTGGTGAAAAATGGACGTTCACTTAATCGAACCATAGTACCACCAACTGAAAACTTTTTGTTGAATAGATAATCCCAACGCAAACCTGTATAGGTTCGTTGTTGAACACCAAATGTTGCATTGTTTTCAAATTGCACATTAACAGGCAATCCAGAATTCTTTATAGCACTATTGATAACACGCAATGTTCCTGAAATGTAGTCTATCGTATAGTCAATATTTTCTTGTAATGTTTGTCCACCCGCTGTAACGGTAACAGAGCCCGGTGGAATATTAAATGCGTTCAATGAAATCTCTCCACTTGTTCCTCCAGAAGATTTGGATGTACCTCGAATTAAAAATCGATTAAGGTTTGCATAGGTTTGTGCTATCGCTTTGATCGTATCATAAAGAGGATAGTAAAGGTATTTGCTTCTTAGCGTTGGATTGGTTGTAAAGGCATCATCCAAATCATGTCCAAATGGTTCAAGTACTGGGAAGATAGCTCGACTTTGGTAAGTGTTAATTGTATAGCCTTCTACAAAATCAAATACTCCATCTGGTTGTGGATCGTTTTGATTATTTAGTCGATCTAAGTTCAATAAGGTAAGCAATGGAATACCTGCTTTATCTCCTTCGGGAAGGTATCTTTTTTCACCAGCACCGGGTTCTTGATACAATACATTGAATTGAAAATCTGCACGCTCAAGTTGCCCTGATCCAACGGGATAAATATTTTTCATCATCAAATCCCATATAGGAAGAGCAGTACGTTGTGATGTGGCTTTTAAGAGTTTAAGGAATAACACTTTTTGTACTCCACTGGTTGAATCTACAGGCACGTCTTGGGCAAACTCTCCAACTTGAAAAACTTTTCCATTCACTGTATATTGATAAGCTACAGCAAGAACCTCGTCAGACTGTAGCATCACATTCAATGAAATGAAACCGAGTTGTCGGTTAAAATAATATTGTGTTGTATCAAGTTTACGTGCAAATGTTTTTTCAAAATCACGGACAGGCTTAAGGCCTAGTGCATTCAATGCATTGACAACTTGTACTGGATTTCTATTGTTGGGATTGCCAGTAACTTTTCTATACAAATCATTCGTTGCATTGGATGGGTATACTGACCCAGGTGCTACATTAATAACGGGTGGCTTTTGGTATGGATTATTTTCTGCTAAGTCCATCAAGCCCACGACATCTCTTGTATTGGCATTTGTACCATTTCTATTGGTTACCCAAACCTCCATCCTCAACAACTGTACTTGTGAGTTGATGATGGGCAAGTTCTTCATTGCCTTATTGTAGTTGTTACGAAAATACTGCGCCAATAAAAAGTGTCTATTCTCTTCGTATTCATCCGCTTTGATTTCAAATGGGGTAGTACTTGACCCACCTTTGAAACCAGCTGATTGCCGTTGTGAACGCTGACTAGCGAATACAGTAGAAATCCAAAGTTTTCCAAATTGCAATTGTGTTTTGACACCAAATAATTGTTGTGCACCCGGTATCAATGTACCCTTTGATGGGAATGACGTATTACCAATCTCAATTTTTTTGAAAATGTCTTCAGCACCTCCTGTATAGTCTAACTTTAACTGATTCTCAAAGTCAAATGTAGATCGCGTGTTATAGCTGATTGGAAATTTCATTTTATCTCCAATGTTTCCAATCACATTCAAATTAACTGCTGGATCAAAATCTAGCCCACCATTTTTTCTTGCGCGTTCAGGTAATGTAGGATTTTTAATGTTTTGACCTTGATAGCCTGCGGTTATGGTTACTTCACCTTGCGGACGAATATCAATTTTTCCGGTTCCAAAAAGTCGATTGAACAATTCATCCGTCATGTTGAGTTTTGGCTTAACCAACTTTCTATTCAACAAACTGGATGTATTCGCTCTCTTTTGGAAATAATCATTTTCGGCTTTTCTTGCTTGTATCCGCATGAAGTCGTCGAAACTCAGCGAGGTTGGCTTTCGGTAATATTTCCCCCCAATTTTTTCTACGATATAATACTCCTTGGTTTTGGGATCATATGTGATGGAATCGGTTAAGTTTGATGGATCTTTTAGGTCGAACGGATTTCGCCTAGGTGCAGAAAAGGCATCACCCCTTCTATCTTGGATGGGAAATCGTAAGCTATCGTTACCAGGAATACTATCCTTAAGGGAAAGGATATTGCCCTTTTGATAAACAAGGATTTCCCTAGCCTGAACAAGGTTGGCTAAGGAAAGAAAAGCTACAATAAAAGTTATCTGATTGAATAACTTCTTCAAAATCAATAAGATGTATAGTTCTTTTAAATAAACTGGAGTGATTTTTTGATCAATAATTCAAGGTTTAACTCTTCTGTTGCCCCTACTTTTGCCTTTTTTAAGGCGGCTTCTGCCGAGTTTCTTTGAATTCCCAGTGCTATCAATGCATTTAACGCATCAGTGTCCAAGGTATTGTGTGTAAAGCCCTGATTTACAACATCATTTCCTGTTTTTACCATCTTGTCTCGGAGTTCTAGGATAATCCTTTCGGCCGACTTCCTCCCTATGCCTTTGATTTTTTCTAGGGCGACGGTATTCCCAGAGGCAATAGCACTGCTCAATTCATGGGGTTGCATGGAAGAAAGCATCATTCTTGCGGTTGATGCACCCACTCCATTTACGTTGATTAATTGAATGAAAAGTAGCTTTTCGGCAAGCTCTGCAAAGCCAAATAATGTATGGCCATCTTCTTTAATTTGAAGATGGGTGAGTAGTGTTCCTTGTTTTAATTCTTGAATTTTTGAATAGGTATTCAAACTGATCTGCACTTCATACCCAACTCCTTGAACATCAATGTGTACATAAGAGGGTGTCTTGGTTGTAAACGTACCGGTTAGGTAGGCTATCATGGAGGATGGTTTGGTATAGCAAAGGTAGGGATTTAGCAAATAGCACTCATCGATAATGACTTAATAATCAATCAGTCAGCTTTCGTATTTTACTTTTCTATTAACTATCACCTAACTACTATCGGCTAACTACTAACGTCTAACCACTATATCCTAACTTTGCAACCGAATAAATGACTATGGAACAAAAAATTACCGCAGCCATTACCGCAGTGGGTGGATATGTGCCAGAAGAGAGATTGACCAATGCAGACCTGGAAAAATTGGTTGATACAAACGATGAATGGATTAAAACCAGAACGGGCATAACTGAGAGAAGAATACTAAGGGGAGAAGGAATGGCCACTTCCGATCTTGTTGTTCCTGCCGTTAAGGATCTTTGTGAAAGACGGGGCATAGATCCTAATGAAATTGATTGCCTTATCGTAGCCACAGTTACACCCGATATGATGTTTCCGAATACGGCTAACATTACATGCGAAAAGTTGGGCATTAAAAATGCATGGGGATTTGATATGCTGGCTGCATGTTCTGGATTTCTTTATGCATTAACCACAGGAGCAGCTTTAATAGAAAGCGGTCGATATAAAAAAGTGGTTGTGGTGGGTGCAGACAAGATGAGTGCGATTGTAGATTATACAGACAGAACAACCTGTATCATTTTTGGTGATGGAGCTGGTGCAGTTTTATTAGAACCCAACACAGCTGGCTTTGGCGTGATGGATAGTTTATTGAAGTCTGATGGCAGTGGAGGAAAATATTTATACATGAAAGGTGGTGGTTCATTGAATCCGGCAAGCGCTGAAACCATTGCAGCAAAACAACATTATATTTTTCAAGATGGACAACCAGTTTTCAAATTTGCTGTTACCGGAATGGCGGATGTAGGGTTTGAGTTGATGGAAAGAAATCACTTGACAGCAGACGATATTGCATGGCTTGTACCGCACCAAGCAAACAAACGGATCATTGATGCAACTGCACGTCGCATGGGACTTCCAGACGAAAAGGTGATGATGAATATTGAACGTTATGGTAATACTACTGCAGCAACCATACCACTTTGCCTATGGGATTTCCAAGATAAAATTAAACAAGGCGATAACATTGTGCTTGCCGCTTTTGGTGGAGGATTTACATGGGGCGCTACGTTGGTGAGGTGGGGTCAATAGACGTTAGATATTAGATGTTAGACGTTAGGAGATATACGTTAGATATTAGACGTGAGCAGATAGACGTAAGAGGTTAGATATTAGACGTTAGACCTGAGGAGTTAGTAGTTGGAGCTAATTTATTTTTTAAATTATAGAATTTATTGATTTGTGTCTGAATTATTGAACATAAACTTTGAATGTCATTTAAACTTTTTCTAACGCCTAACGCCTAACCTCTAACCTCTAACCTCTAACCTCTAACCTCTAACCTCTAACCTCTAACCTCTAACCTCTAACCTCTAACCTCTAACCTCTAACCTCTAACCCCTAACCCCTAACCTCCAACTCCCAACTCACATCTAACATCTCACGTCTATTAAATTC
>CANKGM010000055.1 GCA_947481355.1 Chitinophagaceae bacterium | reverse complement strand
GTCCAGCCACATTAACAGATACCATTGATTTTGTTAGCGGAGAATAAGCATATCGCTTTCCTTCTTTAATGCTGAAAAAGCTACTGAAACCGAGCGTAATCATTTCTTCAACCCATGATGCAACAGCAACACCAGCCTTCTTCATTTCAACAATCGTTTTTTCAACGCCTAGTAGATCCCAGGTTTCAAATGCCCCAATCTCCCATCCAAATCCAGCCTTCATGGCATCATCAATACTGTAGATTGAATCTGAAATTTCAGGAATTCTGTTTGAGATATAGGAGAATAATCCATAGTGAAATGAGCGATAGAATTCACCTACTTTATCGGGTGAGGCACAAAGCATTTTTATTCTGTCACCAAGATTATCAATTGATTTTGCTGTATCAATTGCTGCAAACTTTGTTTTCTTTCTTGGTCCATACTCCATGGTCTTCAAATCCAACGACAATATCTCTTTTTCCCCCTTATCATTTTTGATTTTTTTAAAAAAGCCTTGCCCGGTTTTATCACCAAGCCATTTATTTTCTACCACTTTAGTTAACCAATCAGGAATACTAAATTGCTCTCTGGCTTCATCCTGTAAACAATTCTCATACACTCCATTGGCAACCCGAACTAAGGTATCGATACCTACAACATCTGCTGTTCGAAACGTTGCCGATTTTGGTCGGCCTATTATTGGCCCGGTCAACGCCTCAATCTCATCAATACTCATGCCCATAGAGTCCATTGTTTTGAACAAAGACATGATTCCATAAATACCAATACGATTGGCGATGAATGCAGGAGTGTCTTTACACAACACAGTTGTTTTACCAAGATATAAATCGCCGTATTGTAGCAAAAAATCAACTACCCATTTTTGGGTATGTGCTGTGGGTATAATCTCTAATAAACGGAGGTAGCGAGGGGGATTAAAAAAATGCGCGCCACAGAAATGTGCTTTAAAATCGTCAGTCCTACCCTCTGCCATCATACTGATTGGAATACCAGAAGTGTTTGATGTAATGATTGTTCCGGGCTTTCTGTGTAACTCAACTTTATCGAATAATTGTTGTTTGATGTCTAACCGTTCAACAACTACTTCAACAATCCAATCACAGGTTGAAATCTGCTGAAGATCATCCTCAAAATTTCCAGTGGTTATTTTCTTAATTACATCTTTAGTATATACTGGTGAGGGATTAGATTTGATGGCAGCCTGAAGAGCATCATTAACTAATTTATTTCGCTTTGCTTTCGGCGAATCTGCTTGTGTTTCTGGTGATGCAATATCCAATAAAATAACTGGCAATCCAATGCCAGCGAAATGACAGGCAATTCTAGACCCCATAACGCCACTACCTAAGACAGCTACTTTTTTGATGGATGGTTTCATATGTTTTTTTTGTTGGAAGTTCGGGGTTGAACGCTGAACGCTTAGCGCTGAACGCTTTGAGTTATGGGTTAGGAGTTAGGGGTTAAATGCTGAACGCTTAGCGCTGAACGCTATGAGTTATGGGTTAGGAGTTAGGGGTTAAACGCTTAACGCTCAGCGCTGAACGCTTTGAGTTGGGGTTATGGGTTAATATAAATTGTTTGTATTTCAAATCTAATCACTAACCTCTAACATCTATTGACTCACATCTCACTACTCACGTCTAACTACTAACCTCTAATATCTAACGTCTATTAAGATACCTTACTTCCCGCGGCTATAACATTCTCCGGTTGCACAAAATGCAATTTGCCCTGCTCGTCTTCTGCCATTAGAATCATTCCATTGCTATCGATACCTCGCATTTTTCTTGGTGCCAAATTAGCTACCACAACAACCTGTTTTCCGATGATTACTTCAGGTTCGAAATGCATGGCAATACCAGACAGAATGGTTCTTTTTTCAAAACCAAGATCAATTTCTAATTGCAAAAGCTTATCTGCCTTGGGCACTTTTTGTGCACTCAAGATGACACCTGTCTTTAGATCAATTTTACCAAAGTCATCATAAACAATCTCAGGCTTTAACTGAGGCTCATTTGAGCTAGTTTCAACTGGCTTAGGCATTACTTCCATGGCACCAGATTTTAATTTATTAATTTGAAATGCGATTTCTTCATCATCAATTTTTCTGAACAAGAGATGAGGTTCTCTTAAACTATAACCGACACTAAGCAGGTTCAACTTACCAGCATTTTCCCAATCCAACATTTTGTCTACAACCTTCATCATGTAACACATCTTCTTAGCCGTTGAAGGAAGAAACGGATTAATCAACACAGCGAGGTTGGCCGTAAGCTGCAAGCAATTAAACATACAATTGTCAATCAATTGCTGAGCAGCTGGATTATCTGCTAGTTGTTTCGCGATGATCCAGGGCTCTTTTTCCTGCATGTATTTATTCCCCTTTCTTGCGAGGTCAATTACATCAAAAAGAGCTTCCCTGAATTTATATTGTTCTAGTGATGCCTCAATCTTTGCTTTTGTATCAGCGATATCCTTAACCAATTGAATATCTTTTTCATCTGCAATAGCATTATCAAACTTTGGTACTTTACCTTGACAAAGTTTGTGCATCAATACAAACGTTCGATTCACATAGTTTCCGAAAATAGAGACTAACTCACTGTTCACAGCATCTTGAAACCCTTTCCATGTAAATTCACTGTCTTTGCTTTCAGGAGCGATTTGAGTAAGGTAATAACGAAGCATGTCAACACATTGATCACCACCATTTTCTTTATTAACAAAATCATCAATATAATCTCTCATCTCCAATTTCCAGTTTCTACTGGTACTCATCTTGTCTCCTTCTAAATTTAAAAACTCATTCGCTGGCACATTGGTTGGAAGAATGTTACCATGGAGTTTCAACATCACAGGGAAGATTATGCAATGAAATACTATATTATCCTTACCAATGAAATGGACTAATTGTGTATCTTGATCGTACCAATACGGTTTCCAATCTTTATTGTTATTGATCGCCCATTGCTTGGTTGCAGAAATATATCCTATGGGCGCATCAAACCATACATATAACACTTTTCCTTCAGCGTCTTCCAACGGAACTTTAATACCCCAATTTAAATCACGGGTAACTGCTCTTGACTGCAAGCCCCCATCAATCCAACTTTTACACTGTCCTACAACCGATGGTCGCCAATCTTCCTTATGTTGATCTAAAATCCAATCACGAAGAAATCCTTCATGCTTTGCTAAAGGTAAATACCAATGAGAGGTTTTCTTTTTTATAGGAGCCTGTCCACTAATGGTACTGACTGGATTAATAAGTTCGTCAGGGCTTAATGTTGCCCCACAACTTTCACACTGATCGCCAAAAGCGCGATCGCTTTTACAATTTGGACAAGTCCCTTTAATAAATCGATCAGCTAAAAAAGTTTGAGAGCCTTCATCAAAATATTGTTCTGTCTCTTTTGTTTCCAATTCACCTCTATCATGCAAATACGTGAAGAACTCTCGAGATGTTTCGTGATGAAGTGGATCTGATGTTCTATGGTATATGTCGAAGCTAATTTGAAGGGAGGCGAAATCCTCCTTCATGGCTTGATGGTATTTATCAATAATTGCCTGAGGGGTTGTCCCTTCTTTCATGGCTTGAATTGGAATGGCTGTACCATGTTCATCACTGCCGCAAACAAATACAACATCACGCTTTTGCGAACGTAAGTACCTAGCATAAATATCTGCAGGTATGTAGGCCCCAGCAAGATGCCCGATGTGTTTTAATCCATTTGCATAGGGCAATGCACTGGTTATAAGATATCGTTTAGGAGGCTGCTTCATTTAGATTATTTCGTGTTCTGCAAAAATAACCAAATGTAGCGAATGCGATGACTTACATTTTACCCCTCAAATTCATACAAGAAGTCATAAAATACAGCAGGGTAGATTACTTTTACAGTATGAAACTACCCCCATTCCTCCTTCCGGGCAATACCATTGGAATCGCGTGCCCTGCAGGCTATATGCCGACAGAAAGGGCAGAATTTTGCGTAAAAACATTAAAAAAATGGGGATATAAGGTAGTTAAGGGAAAAACCCTGGGAGGTAAATCCAAAAACTATTTCTCAGGAACTGATCAAGAACGATTAGAAGATCTGCAACGGATGTTAGATGATGACAAAATACATGCAGTGCTATTTGGAAGAGGTGGATATGGCACGTCAAGAATTCTTGATCAGCTTGATTGGAAAAAATTTAAAAAGCATCCCAAATGGATCATTGGCTTTAGTGATATCACTGTATTACATGGATATATGCATCAACAGCTTCAAATAGCAAGTATTCATGGCCCCATGGCTGGGGCATTCAATCATGATGAAGGGAATAATAGATATATCAATTCACTGAAAGACAGCCTAGAAGGTAAGCCAACCATTTACTTAAGTAAAGCGCAGGATTCAAATCGGCTGGGTAAAGCAAAAGCAGCATTGGTTGGAGGTAACTTATCATTGCTTGTTCATTCTATAGGGACTAATGCTGAATTGAATACCGATGGGAAAATTTTATTTATAGAAGAAATTGGAGAACAGTTGTACCATATCGATAGAATGTTACTGCAATTAGCGCGAGCCGGAAAACTAAAAAAAATAAAAGGTCTTATAATTGGAGGATTCTCTGAATGCAAAGACACTTTGAGGCCCTTTGGAAAAAATCTTAATCAAATTATTCTTGATGCAGTTCAAGCATATCGATTTCCTGTATGTTTCGACTTTCCAATAAGTCATGAAATTGAAAACGTGGCTGTAATTATTGGCAAGGAATACACGCTTGAAGTTGGTGCAGATCAAGTGACCTTAAGCTCCATATAATACATTAATTATCCAATTAGATGCTTTAATGCTCCATCAATTGTTGGATACATGAAGTTGAAACCGGTTGATTGCAACTTACTACAATCAACGGTTGTGCTTTTCAATACTTCTACACTCATCTCTCCCATAATTATTTTTAATAAAAATGATGGAACCTTAAATGGTATATAGAATTTACCATTCATTGAAGAGGCTATACCAAGAGTGAGCTTTTTATTCGTTACAACATTGGGGGCAACTAAGTTAAATACTCCTTCCATTTCAGGAGTTTCTATGGCATGAATAAATGCCCTACATAAATCGTCAATATGCACCCAACTGACTATCTGATCACCAGAACCTAAAACAGCAGCAATTCCTACCCTTACCGGCTTTTTAAATTCGGCTAACGCACCACCTTCATTACTTAGCGCAATTCCTAATCTAAGTTTAACCAATCGTTTATCTAGGTCTTTTACCCTCTCTATACTTTCTTCCCATGCCTTACATGTTTGACCAAGAAAATCATCAGCAGAAAGATCTGACTCAGTAAATACTTTTCCTGCATCTGGCCCATACCATCCAATAGCTGATGCACTTATAACTGCCTTAACTTTATTCGGTTGAGTTGAAAGACAATGGTAAAGAACTTCGCTTGTCTTTGTTCTACTTTGTTTAATTTCTTCCTTGCGTTTTTTTGTCCAACGTTTTTTTGCAACACCTTCTCCTGCTAGGTGAACGATGTAATCGGCTTGACTCATTGCTTGCGCATCAATCATCTGCTTGTCTGTATCCCACTTTGCATAATAAATATTACCACTTGGCCTAAAGCTATTTTGTGTTGAGCTAGCACGATATACTGAAGCTGTTTCGACCGGATTACGAGAAAGAATGATCACATCATATCCTTGTTGCATAAGATGACGACTGAGGGCTGTCCCAATCATACCCGTTCCACCTGTGATCAATACTGTTGGCATAGAATATTTTTACAAAATTAAGCCGATTTTGCAACATATTATGTCAAGCTTTTTGTAAATAATATTAAAAACATGAATCTAGCTGTAGCACTTCACGGGAAAGAGTATCTAGTTAATGAGTTGAGCTAGCCATTTAAAAACTTTTCGACCCGTTGCTCATTCTGGTTAATGACTCTGAGGCTATAAATACCAGCAGGAAATGCATTCATATTAATAGCCTTCAAACCCGATTCGACCCTACCGAATTGGATTATTTTCCCATCGATATTAATAACCTGAAATTCATATCCCTGAATTGAATTGATGATGACATGCTGCTGTGGCTGTCTAATGATGGTGAAAACACTCGACATAAGTCTTGGATCAATCATCACTGAATTAGTAAAACGAATTGAACCCGATTCTTCAATAATTTTCATCTTATATGTATAAATAGTATGATCATTTAAACGATGAACGTAACTACCTATACTTGGTGAAGGTCGACTAATTTCGTTAAAATTTTCACTTCCTCCAATTGCACACATTAGTGCAATCGATTCCCCAGATTTAACCAAATCAGGCTTCCACATAATCATATTACCCGTTTTTATCCTGATTCCAGAAATGTATCCAAACACATTCGGAAGTGGCTGAATGTCATTGTTTAAAAATTCCCCTGTTAGTGAATACGAGCCCAAACTCCCATAGTCATTCACGCTATTCACATTTCCCGCACCATCCACAATAATGTAGTATGTGCCTGCGCCAAGTGTAGTGTCGATTCTTGCATTCAATGAATCGGCAATATTATAGGTATTTAATGTTGTGCCTTTTGAATCTTGCAGCAAAAGCTGAATATCTAGATTTGCACCATTGTAGCTAATACCTACACTATATGGTTCAGCATTTAGATGCAGCTTACCACTCACTAGAAGATCAATTCGAAAAATATCTTTATCGGTATTGGTAGCGATAAGTCCTTCTCTATAAAACAACTGTTGTGAGATGTCTATTGAAGTAGATGTAGTGTAGATATCACCAATATCATCAGGACGATATGAAAATCCATTTTGAGTTGTTATTATACTGAGGTTATCCTGTAAAGCTGTGCATGCAGTTGGAGTTGGGCCGTAGTTCCATTGTGTTAAATTTTTTGTAGCCCCATTGCCCATTATCGGTGCCCATGAGATTTCGCCATCTCCAATACCTGTATTGTATGAATTTTTAAGCTTACAAACGTCAGTATATTGTGATTGATGTGCAAGTCCTACGGTATGACCACTTTCATGTGATATAGCTTCTGCAATTCTCTTTGGACTATTTGCTAGTCGATCACTAAATACGAAACAAGGTGTGTCATCTCCCCATGTGAATGAACCTACATAGGCAATGCCTGAAACATACTGATACCAATCACTTGTGGGGGTTACTATTACACGGATTCTTTTCGTGAGTGGGGCTGCTAAAAATTTAGCTAGGTCTGTTGTTACATTAACTTCGAATGGCCTGAAATCTTCAGATACTCGATTAAATATTTCTGTGATTTGATCGTCACTTAAACCAGCTGGTAAACAATTGAACGGAGTTCCATAGTTCCACATGGAATTACTTATGTCCTGTCCGTCAAAATCCAACAAAATTGTTGCATTTGAGCTAGCATAACTGTTCAATGACGGTATTGCACGGGTCATAGTAGGCACTATAATAACCAGTACGGTCATGAATGCAAATAGGAATTTCATGAAATAGGAATTGGAGGTTTTTAATTGGATATACCATTGGATAAGGGATTGGATTAACTAGGTCTATTCAACAATCATTTCCTTGAGCATGATTTTTCTTAACACCGATTTTCCGGGTTTACTGTCTACTACTTCAAATCCATCTTCTATATCTTTAGAAATCATTCTACCTATATAGGAAATCGATAAATCTTGATTAACCCGCTTGGAAATGAAAAATTTAAGGTTCTTATAATTTGTGCACTCAATTAAAACCGATTGCAGATTATTATATATTTTATTATTGGACTTTAGAATACCTGTAATATGAAATTCGTCTGAAAACTTAACACTGATAGCAGTTCCAGGATTGTAGCTAAAGACCGATGAGATGGCGCTGTGATCAAACTCGATTTCCTTAGGAACTTTATCGAATAGGCGTTGAGCCTGCGTAGAAGATATATTCCACATATAAATGATGAAAATCAAGAATATAGTTCTACCTATTTTCATCTTGCTAATGTTGAAAAATACTTATTGAAAATTAATTACTAACTATCGTTTTCAAATTATTCCGTGCAAATAACAACTTTAAACCCAACGTCAAATAACCCAGTGATTAATCTAAATTAAAACACCTCGGGTTATTTGGCATTGAGCTATACATCCTTAGTCAGGTTTTTTTCCTTCTAAAAATGTGTTAATGGTACTGATATGAGAAACATTGTTCTCATCAGTATCCACCGAATAACTGCTATAAAATTTCTCTACATTAGCCAATGTAGTGCTATGCACTTCTAAATTATGCCTAACATAAGCAGGTATGTTTTCATACTCATTATTAGGATCTGCTGCATTAAAGTTATACGACAAATTTCTAAGTTTATATAACCTTTCCGCAGCTTTTGCCTTCTGTGCCTCTGCTTCATCAAATGGAGCTGGCACTTCCATAATTGGAGGATTAAAATCAGGTTGTTCAGCAACAGGTTCTTCAAATTGAACTTCTTCTTTGAATACAAGTTGCATTGTTTCTTCCTTTTCAATCTCAAGTTGATTTGATTGAGTAGATTCAGAAAGGGGTTCTTCTACAACCTTTACAATTTCTGTTGAAACGGACGGATTAAGATTGGACGGGTTTGGGGAGTGGGATTGAACCTCATAGATAATGGATGGCTTAACTAGAAATCCCGATGGAATTGTCGAAATTTCTTGAGGGGCTGTGGAATGAACTGTTGGTTTTTCTTCCTTTAGGGGAGCCACTTCTTCAGGAATTGAGGATCTATTTTCATTTAAAACGGGAGGCTGAACTGGACCAAGATCGAGTTCAAAAACAACAGGGGCTTCATCTAAAAAAGATTCAGCATCCGTATTTTCTGGGGTAACAGTTTCCGTTTGGATTACAAGGGTTGGGCTAAGAATATCTTCCACCTTTTCTTCTGCCATCGCTATTGGGCTTAATTTAATTTCAGGCGTAGGTATTGGTGCAATAGTTACTCCATCTTGCTTTGGAGTTTGATTCATTTCTAGCGTAAACATGATTTTTTCATCCACTGGATTTTGCTTTTCGATTATGGTATGATTTCCAATCGCCGATTTTTGATCAAACCCAGTTGCAATAATCGTAACGCAAATATCTTCACCCAATGAATCATCATAGCCTAGTCCAAGGATTACATCAGCATCAGATCCAGCTTGTGAAAGCAGATATTGTTGAATGGTATCTACTTCATCCATTGTAAATTCAGTATCACCTGATTTAGAATTGATATTGATAAGTACCCATTTTGCACCACGAATATCATTATCATCAAGTAATGGAGAATTCAATGCTTGTTCAACGGCAAGCTGAGCTCTGTCCTCACCACGTGCACGAGCACTGCCTAGAATAGCTACTCCACCATTTCTCATCACAGTACACACGTCAGCGAAGTCAACGTTAATTTGTCCGGTTGTATTAATTACATCGGTAATGCATTTGGCTGCTGTTGCTAATACATTATCAGCTGTTGACAATGCAGCACTCATGGTCAAGTTTCCAAATTGATGACGCAATTTGTCATTACTTATAACCAAAAGCGTATCAACACATGACTTCATTTCTTCAATTCCAGAATATGCATATTGCAATCTTTTCTTTCCTTCATAAGCAAATGGGGTTGTTACAATTCCCACAGTCAAGATTCCCATCTCTCTGCAAATGTTTGCAATAATTGGGGCACCTCCTGTTCCTGTACCACCCCCCATTCCTGCTGTAACAAAAGCCATTTTGGTATTAACCTCAAGTATTCTGCGGATTTCGTCCAGACTTTCTTCTGTAGCCTGGCGACCAATTTGTGGATTAGCACCTGCTCCAAGTCCTTGAGTAAGTGAAGGCCCAAGCTGAATTTTATTTGGAACCTTACTCAATGCAAGTGCTTGTGCATCTGTATTACAGACCATAAAATCAACTC